>JAYUCY010000116.1:0-16872 GCA_043740085.1 Ilumatobacteraceae bacterium | reverse complement strand
GTCGCGCAGCCGGGACTGAAGCATTGGGTCGTCCCGATCGCGTGCGTCATCCTCGTCTTTCTGTTCCTCGTCCAACGCAAGGGCACAGCCGTCATCGGCCGCATCTTCGGCCCGGTGATGATCGTGTGGTTCGCGACCATCGGCGCAATGGGTGCCCATCAGATCGCGCTGAACAGGTCGGTGCTCCGCGCTGTCTGGCCCGGCCACGCAGTTGGTTTCTTCGCCGACAATGGCTTCACCGGTTTCCTCGTGCTCGGAGCGGTGATCCTGGTAGTGGTTGGCGGCGAGGCGCTGTACGCCGACATGGGCCACTTCGGTCGCAAGCCGATCATGCTCGGCTGGTACTGCGTGGTGCTGCCCTGCCTGGTGCTCGTGTACTTCGGCCAGGGAGCGTTACTGATCCGCGAGCCGGAGGCAATCGACAATCCGTTCTTCCGGATGGCGCCGCACTCAATGCTGTACCCGCTGGTGGTCCTGGCCACCTTCGCCACGGTGATCGCCTCGCAAGCGCTCATCACCGGTGCCTTCTCGTTGACCCACCAAGCAATCCAATTGGGCTACAGCCCGCGGATGCAGGTGCGCCACACATCCAAGGACCAGATGGGCCAGATCTACCTGCCGGCCATCAACTGGTTGCTGATGGTTGCCTGTCTCGCACTCGTCATTGGGTTCCGTGAGTCGGCAAATCTGGCGGCCGCCTACGGCGTTGCTGTCTCCACGACCATGGTGATGACCACTATGTTGTTCGTTGGTGTGGCCCGCAGCCACTTCGGCTGGCCGAAGTGGGTTGTGTACCCGATGTGCACGGTGTTCCTGCTAGTGGACCTTGCATTCTTCGGCGCCACGCTGTTCAAGGTCACCGACGGCGGATGGTTCCCGCTGGCAGTCGGCGCCGTCATCTTCACCGTCATGACCACATGGCGCACCGGCCGGCGGATGGTGCGCAATCGGCTGCAAGACCGAATGCCGAAGCTGCAGCAGTTCGTCACCACCTATGCGCACGGACCGACCAATCGCTCACCAGGAACCAGCGTCTACCTCTACAGCGCTCCGGGCGTCGTGCCTCCATCGCTGCTGGCAACGCTGCGACACAACGACTCGTTACACGAACAGGTGTTGATTGTGGTGGTCGTCACCGACCCTGTGCCGCGTGTCGCCCTTCCTCGGCGAGCCGTGGTTACCGACTTCGGTGCAGGTTTCCATCAGGTGATCTTGCACTTCGGCTTCATGGAGCGCCCCGATGTGCCACGAGCGCTACGCGACCGCGTGCAGCGCAAGGTCAACATGGACATGGAGACGGTCAGCTACGTGATCGCTCGCGAGAATCTCAGAGTCACCGACCGACCCGGCATGGTGATGTGGCGCGAGCACCTCTACTCGTTCCTCGCTCGCAACTCCACCGGAGTGGCCCGCATGTTCGAGCTCCCCACCGCCCAAACCCTAGAGATTGGCGTCCTCGTCGAGGTGTAGTTCTGGTGTAGTTCCGACTGGTAGACCTCAGAGAGGTGGGCGCCGTTGGGCGCGTTGTTTGCGGGCCCGGGCTACGAAGGCGATGGAGGCCACGGCCAGCACGCACCATGCGACGAACAGGACCAGCGCAATCGTTGAGATCGTGCCCCAAATGCTGGACGGTGTGCCCTGGGCGAGCACGGCGCTGGATGTCAGGTCGGCGGGGGTTCCATCCAAGGGCACCGACCAGGTCAGCGTCTGGTCGCCGACTGCTGTCCCTGTGGCGGGAGTCGCAGACTCGCCGGGTAGGTCGGCAGTGAACGTGAACGTCACCACGTCGGTGGGCCGCAGCCCGCTGGCGGCGATGTTGTCGGCGTAGGGACTGCCGCCGATGGCCGCCAGCACATCGGGGTCAGCGAACGCGTCAATGCCGCCGTCCACGCGCAACGTGCCAGCCAGCGATGTCGTGATGTCATCGTCGGTGACTGCGCGGGTCAACACGACGTCGTGCAACGGCCCGCCCACACCATTGATCGATTGCAGCAATGCCGTTGCTTCCTCCACCGTGGCGAACTCGTGCGTCAGCACCACCTGCAGCCCACCGGTGTTCGTGGCAACCGGAGGGGTCAGCATCCAACCGGCCGCGAGCGCATCGTCGAAGCGAAGGTCTTCTGCGAGTCCTGGTGCCTGTGCCAACAGGTCGGCGTCGGCTACAGCGGTGAGAGTGATGGCACCCGTGCCGTCAGCCTTCACCGCCACGTGAACCTTCGTGTCGACCTTGCACGCCGTCAGCGCAAGCGCCACGACGAAAAAGACAAGCAGGCGACGCACTCGATCATTCTGCCAGTCGCGGCGCGGGTGGCCGCCGCGCGACACATGCTGACCTATTCGGTGGGGGCCGGGGGCTCGGCGATAGCGATGGCGGTATCGGGCGCGGCAGTAGTGGCCAGTTCGATTGCTGCCGGTGGCTGGAAGCCCTCAACAGCGTGGAACGACAGCTTGCGCTCGCCGGGGCGCTCGGGGTCGTCCTCGGTATCGACGACGATGATCTCGCCGGCGTGGAATTCCTTGTACAGGATTTTCTCCGACAGTACGTCTTCGATCATCCGCTGGATCGCACGGCGCAGCGGGCGAGCGCCCAATTGCGGGTCGTAGCCCTTCTCGGCCAAGAGTTCCTTGGCCGACTGCGTCAGCTCAATGCCCAGACCCTGGTTTTCCAGTTGGCCGGTGAGACGCTTGGTCATCAGGTCAACCATTTGCATCACCGCGTCGCGGCTGTGCTCGTGGAAGACGATGACTTCGTCGATGCGGTTCAGGAACTCGGGGCGGAAGTGGCCCTTCAGGGCCTCGGTGACCTTGGCCTTCATGCGCTCGTAGCTCATGGCTTCGTCCATCTTGGTGAAGCCAACGTTGGCCTTGCGCAGATCGGCGGAGCCGAGGTTGGAGGTCATGATGAGCACCGTGTTACGGAAATCAACGGTGCGGCCCTGGCTGTCGGTGAGACGGCCTTCCTCCAGAATCTGGAGCAGCGTGTTGAACACATCGGGGTGGGCCTTTTCGATCTCGTCGAAGAGCACCACGCTGAACGGCTTGCGCCGCACTGCTTCGGTGAGCTGGCCACCCTCTTCGTAGCCCACGTACCCGGGGGGCGAACCCACCAGCCGGCTGACCGTGTGTTTCTCCATGTACTCGCTCATGTCGAGTGAAATCAGGCTCTTCTCGTCGCCGAACAAATACTCGGCCAGCGTTTTGGCCAGCTCGGTCTTACCAACGCCCGTGGGCCCAAGAAAGATGAAGGACCCACTGGGGCGCTTCGGGTCCTTGAGCCCTGCACGAGTACGACGCACGCTTTGGCTGACTGCCCTGACGGCATTTTCCTGGCCGATGATGCGCTTATGCAGCTCACCTTCCATGTTGAGCAGCTTGGCGGTCTCTTCCTCGGTGAGCTTGAACACGGGGATACCCGTCCAAATGCTGAGCACCTCGGCAATGGCCTCTTCGTCGACCTCGTCAAACAGATCGACACCACTGGCCTTGATCTCGACTTCCTTCGCCGACTTCTCTTCCAGTAGCGCCTTCTCCTGGTCGCGCAGGCGGCCAGCTTCCTCGAAGCGCTGCTCTTCAACAGCGCGCTTCTTGGCTTCCTGCACGTCGGTGAGCTTGGTCTCGAGCTCCTTGAGATCTGGCGGGGTTGCCATGCGCTTGATGCGCAGGCGGCTGCCAGCCTCGTCGATGAGGTCGATGGCCTTGTCGGGCAGGTGACGGTCGCTGATGTAGCGGTCCGCCAGGTTTGCCGCGGCCACGATGGCCTGATCGGTGATGGTGACCCGGTGGTGCGCTTCGTACTTGTCGCGCACTCCGCGCAGAATTTCGATGGTGTGGGCGAGCGTGGGCTCTTCGACCTTCACTGGCTGGAAGCGCCGCTCGAGCGCAGCGTCCTTCTCCAGGTGCTTGCGGTACTCGTCGGTGGTGGTGGCCCCAATGGTCTGCAGCTCGCCGCGAGCAAGCATCGGCTTGAGGATACTTGCCGCGTCGATGGCACCCTCGGCAGCACCGGCGCCGACGAGCGTGTGAATCTCGTCGATGAACAAAATGATGTCGCCGCGAGTGCGGATCTCCTTGAGCACCTTCTTGAGGCGCTCTTCGAAGTCGCCGCGGTAACGGCTACCGGCAACGAGTGCGCCAAGGTCGAGCGTGTAGAGCTGCTTGTTGCGCAGCGTGTCGGGCACGTCGTTGCTGACGATCTTTTGCGCAAGCCCTTCGACGATGGCGGTCTTGCCAACGCCCGGCTCGCCGATGAGCACCGGGTTGTTCTTGGTGCGACGGCTGAGAATCTGCATGACCCGCTCCATCTCACGGCTGCGACCAATGACCGGGTCGAGCTTCTTCTCGCGAGCGAGCTGAGTGAGGTTGCGGCCGAACTGGTCGAGGATTTGGCTATTTCCCTTGTCGGTGGCTTCTTCCTTCGCGGGGCCACCGGGTGCGGCGGCAGCCTGCGGCTCGCCCTTGCCCTGGCCACCCTGGTAGCCGGAGAGCAACTGGATGACTTGCTGGCGCACGCGGCTGAGGTCTGCGCCCAGCTTGACGAGCACCTGCGCGGCAACGCCTTCACCCTCGCGGATGAGGCCCAGCAAGATGTGCTCGGTGCCGATGTAGTTGTGACCCAGCTGCAGTGCTTCGCGCAGCGACAGCTCGAGCACCTTCTTGGCGCGAGGAGTAAAGGGGATGTGACCCGACGGCGATGAGCCGCCTTGGCCAATGATCTCCTCCACCTGGCTGCGCACAGCCTCAAGAGAGATACCGAGCGACTCCATGGCCTTCGCGGCCACGCCCTCACCCTCATGGATGAGACCAAGGAGAATGTGCTCGGTACCGATGTAGCTGTGGTTCAGCAGGCGAGCTTCTTCCTGCGCCAGCACAACCACCCGACGTGCCCTATCGGTGAAGCGTTCAAACATGGCTGAAGTGTATCGGTGGCTTTCGGTTGCAACGCCTTACAACAACGTTCGGAACCTCAAGGCTGCGTCACGACTTGTGTCACGCCCGAGATCTTCGAACTCGGGAATAGAAGTATCGTTGGGGTGCCGGCGATGATCTGGCGTAGCCTTGCGGGCGTGTCGTCCACGCCGCTGTTCGCGCTGCCCAGCCATGCTGGAGATCTCGCGCGTATCGAAGATGCGTTGAAAGAGTCGGTGCATACGCCGGATCCCTATCTCAACGACATTGCCTCGCACCTGATTGTCGCCGGTGGCAAGCGGCTGCGGCCGATTCTCACCGTGGTGGCCGCGCAGGTTGCTGGCCCCGCCGACGCTGCGCTGCACGAGCGCGCGGTGCAGGGCGGCATCGCGTGCGAGCTGGTGCAGACCGGCTCGCTCTACCACGACGACGTGATGGACGAAGCCAACACTCGCCGCGGCGTCGAGACCGTCAACGCGAAGTGGGGCAATCTCCAGGCAATTCTTGCCGGCGACTTTCTGCTGTCGCGGGCGTCGGAGATCGCTGCCTCGCTCGGCACCGAAGTCGCCGGCCTGCTGGCCCGCACCATCGGCCGGCTGTGCGAAGGCCAGATCGAAGAGCTGCGCCACACCTACAACGCGGCCCGGCCGGAAGCCAGCTACCTCTCCAGCATCAGTGGCAAGACGGCTTCGCTGTTCTCCACCGCCGCCCGCATCGGTGGGCTCGTCGCCGACCTCGATCGTCCGGTGATCGACGCCCTGACCGAATACGGCGAGGCGTTTGGCATGGTCTTCCAGATCGCCGACGATCTTCTCGACGTCACCGCCACCGACGAGCAGCTGGGCAAGCCAGCTGGCCACGACATGGTCGAAGGCGTCTACACGTTGCCGGTGCTGCGCACGCTGCAGGCCGGCGGTGTCGCAGCGGTCGAGCTGTTGTCGCTGCTGGGCAAGCCGCTGGTCGGAGCCGAGCAAGAAAAGGCGCTGGGCATTGTGCGTTCCAACGACGGTGTCGCCGCGGCGATGACGGTGGCCCTTGAGTGGGCAGCTCGGGCCGAGGCTGCATGCGATCGATTGCCCTCGTCGGCCGCTAACGACGTCTTGCGCGCAGCCCCAGCCTCGCTGCTCGCCACGCTCTAAACGACGACCGCACCCGATGGGTCTTACGCGTTTGGCGCGAGCTTGACGATGTTTGCGGCGGCTTTGTACGCCAACTCAGCAGGGCCCTTCTCATCCTCGCGCAGCAGGTTGGCCATGATGCGCAGCACCCACTCCATCAGCGTCCGGCTGTTCATGCCAACACGTGTGAGCTCGCGCATCAGCGTCGGTCGCCCGATGACACGGGCGAAGAGGCGAGCGACCTTGAAGTAGTCGCCGTACTCGTCATCGATCTGGCGCGGGTATTGCTGCAGCACCGAAGGGTCGTTCGTGACCAGTGCCTCGTGCAGCACCTGTGCGGCAATGCGGGCAGTCTCGTACGCGTAGTCGATGCCCTCACCGTTGAATGGATTGACGCTTCCAGCCGCGTCGCCCACCACGAGGAAGCTGGGGCCGGCGTTCGGCCCGACAGAACCGCCCATCGGAATGCGACCGCTGGTCGCTTTCACCGTGGGGCTGCCCGGGTCGATCTCCCAGCGCTCCGCAATCTGGTGCGCGTACGCTTCGAGCAAATGTGTGGTGTTGACACTTTTGAAATCGCGGAATGTGGAGAGCAGGCCGACGCCGACGTTGACGGTGCCGTCGCCAACCGGGAAGATCCAGCCGTACCCGGGCAACAGGTTGCCGTTGCGATCCTTCACGTCGAGCGTCGATTCGATCCATGGCTCGGCGTGGCGCGGCGTTTCCCAGTAGGTGCGAATGGCCGTGCCGTAGGGCCACTCACGCGTGCGGAACGTTCCGAGCGCGCGACCGAATCGACTGTTGGCACCATCGGCCACCACCACGTACTTGGCGTGAATTTCACGAGTCGCGCCGTCGTGTACGGCGACCGTCGCGCCGCGGACGAACCCGCGGTCGACAATCGGCTGAATTGCCTCGTGCCCTTGCAGCAGTGTTGCGCCGACGGTTTGCGCATTGTCGGCCACCATCTGGTCCAGCTCGCGGCGGCGCGCAACGTACCCGTGCTGCGGATAGATGGAATGGCTGGGCCACTCCAGTTCCAACTCGTGCCCCAGGCCCGTGGCTCGTAGCCCCGAGTAGCGGTGGAACGTGCGGAGCGGCTGGGTCAGCCCCATCTCATCGAGCTGGTGCACGGCGCGCGGGGTGAGCGCGTCGCCGCAGGTCTTCTCGCGCGGAAAGGTTTTGCGCTCCACAATCGTGACGTCGTGCCCATGACGCGCCAGCCAGTAACCGGCCGCCGCGCCGGCTGGCCCGCCACCCACCACCAACACTTCGGTCCTCAATGGCTGGGTCGTGAGCGGCTCAGAACTCATGGGAACCGCATGCACAGCAACGACAGAGCCCGGTTCTGTGCGGTGACACAGAACGGGCAGTGTTCACAGCGGGCGGATCACTTGCCAGCGGTCGTGCCGGCCTTGGGCACGCTGCCAATTTCCATGATGCCCTTGCCGCCAAGCACGGTGTGCAGATTTACGAAGGTGGCAGCGCCGGTCTCGAGGGCCACGTAGACCGGCGACTCCTCAGCGCACCACAGCTCAAACTCGGCGCCCTCTTCGGCCACGCCACCAAGCGCATAGCGCTCGTCGCACACGACGCCAAGAATCTCGGCATCTGTCTGTTGGCCCTTCTGGCCGGGCATTTGACCGTTGGCGCCGACGATGTGAGGGCCGCCCTCACGGTTCGGGTCGCCAGCAATGGTGATCTTCGCGGCGGAGTACTCAGCGGTTCCGAGGTACACCCAGCGGAGTTGATCCTCAATGTGTGGGAACGTTTTCATCGCGTCGCCGGCGGTGAACGCATACGCGCCGCCGGCAACACCAGCGCCGCCGGCGAGATGGCAGCCGACGCAGTTGCCACCGTAGACTTCTGCACCCACGCCCAGGGGGCCGCTGGCAACCACTGGGTCGGGGCGCAATGCAAGCACGTACATGAAGACCCACAGCGGCAGGATGCTGAGCGTGACCATTGCCCACACGGGGATCTTCATGCGCGCCCTGTAGGCGGCGACAACGGGAATGTCGGGCTTGGGCGCGGGAGGCCCGGCCGGGATAGCGGGCGCCTTGGGCGCGGCTACGGCGGGTACCGCCGACTCGCCGGCGGCGGGTGTCGTGGCAGGGGTGGTAGCAGGAGCGGACGCAGCTGCGGCGTCGCCGCCGGCTTTGCGTGCCTGGCTGCGCTTCAGCAGGTGCTCGGGAATCTCGGTCACGGATCGAACGATAGACGCCCGGAGGCCGTATTCGGGAAATCCGGCGCGAGTGATCGCGACGAAACTGTCGACACCACGACAACACCACGACAACACCACGACCATCACGGCACCGTGCACGAGTTCACAACCAGGCTGTGTACGCGTGTGCCGCGTGGTAGAGATGACGACGTGCCGCCCGTCACCTCGCCTGTTTCTTGTCGCGTTCTCTTCGACGAACTGGTATCGACCAGGGGTGTGGTGGCTACAGTTTGTGCAGCAGTTCACGAGGAAGGGCAGCACTGGTGCTGATTGCATTCGAATCCAACCCGCTCCATTGGCCGGGCGTAAATGAGGCGTTCCTGTTCTCATTCATACTGTCCACCGTTGGCGCGCTGTTGGTACTTCCCTACTCGAAGCGGCGGCCCAAGGGCACGCCCACCTCGTGGGGTGAGGCGATGCTCGCCTCCGTGTACGTCTTTGGTCTGATGTTCGTTGCATTCGGCATTGTGCCCGACAAATTTATTGCCCACGCCGACGCTGAGCTCGGCTGGAACAAGAACCTCATCATCTACGGCCCCGGCGACATCCTCAAGCCGCAGGCCCTCGGTGGCAACTTCCCCTTCACCATGTCGTACGAAGCAATCCGCGACATCGTGGTGATCATCATTCATGTGTGGTACTTCGGTCTGCTCATCTTCCTGTGGAGCGTGTGGCAAAAGCGTGGCGACGGCACCACCACCAAGCAAATCGCGACCAGCACGTTTGGTCGTCCGCTGGTGAAGAAGTCCTGACATGGCCAAGACCGACGCCAACCCCCCGATGATGCCCTACACCGACGAGTACACACTCGTCGAGGTCGACGCGGATTACCTGTCGAAGGCGATCAAGCCCAAGCAGTTCATCCATATCGACCAAACCGAGTGCATCATGTGTGAGGGCTGCGTCGACATCTGCCCATGGAAGTGCATTCACATGGTGTCCACCGACGCCATTGTGGAAGCCAGCAACACCGAGCTGCCGGGGCTGGACCCCAGCGACAAGGTGTTGTTCATCATCGATGACGACATCTGCACGCGGTGCCAACTGTGTGTCGATCGTTGCCCGACCGGCGTCATCATCATGGGCAAAATGGGAGCACCGGCAGCCGCTGGCGACTCGCACATCCGTACCAACAGCCACGGCTATGCCTACGGCCTGAGGCTCTGAGGGAAAACGAAGAACGATGGCAAAAATCCTCGACGAGACACCACGTCCAACGGTCAAAGATCGCCTCAACAAGGGCGTCGGCGATGTGCAGGGCAGCCAAGCCTGGAACAGCATCTTCCGGCCCGGCAGCATCTTCCGCAAGGGCTACACCGATAGCCCGCGCAACCGTAGCTACGTGATCATGAACTCGGTGCTCTATCACCTGCACCCGGTGAAGGTGAAGCGCCATGCGGTGAAGGTGAGTTACACCCTGTGCCTTGGCGGGCTCAGCTTCTTCCTCTTCATCCTGCTCACCGTCACCGGCATCTTCTTGATGTTCTTCTACCGGCCAACCGACGTGCAGGCCTGGAACGACATCTCCAACCTGCAGACATCGGTGACCTTCGGCTTACTTGTGCGCAACATGCATCGCTGGGGCGCGCACCTGATGGTGCTCAGCGTGTTCCTGCATATGGCCCGCGTCTTTTACCACGGCGCCTACAAGCCCCCGCGTGAGTTCAACTGGGTCATCGGTGTGGTGCTGTTGATGCTCACCCTGCTGCTGTCGTTCACCGGCTACCTGCTGCCGTGGGATCAGCTGGCCCTGTGGGCTGTCACCGTGGGTACGAACATGATGGGCTACACCCCTGTGTTGGGTACGCAGGTGCGTTTCGTCCTGCTGGGCGGCAAGGAAATCGGTGGCGACACGCTGCTGCGGTGGTACGTGCTGCACGTGCTGCTGCTGCCGTTTGTGATCGTCATCTTCATGGCTATTCACTTCTGGCGTGTCCGCAAAGACGGCGGCATCTCAGGCCCGTTGTAGAGAAGGAGGCGATCGATGACTGAAATTCCAGAACACCTTCTGAAGCGAGCGCAAGCAGCTCGTGAGAAGGCTGCGGCAGAATCTGGCGTGCCCGCCGAGGCGGCAGCCGCTGCGGCTGCACCGGCCGCGCCAAGCGAAGCGGCCGCTACGGATTCGCGCATTCCCGCGCACCTCCTGGAGCGCAGCAAGGCCCGCAAGGCCACTGCCGACGGTGGTGGGGGCGTTGCCGTGCAGGAGAAGGTGGCCAGCGTGGTCACCGCTGCTCCTGTCGGTGGTGGCGTGCCTGTTGGTGCCGGCCCCGGCGGCCATACTCAGCGCCTGCTCACAGTCGTCAAGAGCGGCAGTATCCAAGACGTCAAAGCGTCGCCGATCGACAAGGTGCACACCTGGCCTCACCTGCTCGCCGCCGAGTTCGTGGCTGCGCTTGCGTGCCTCGCGTTCACGTTCTTCTTCTCGGTCTTCGTGAATGCGCCGCTCCTGCAGCAGGCCAACATCAACAAGACGCCAAACCCGTCGAAGGCGCCGTGGTACTTCCTGGGCCTGCAGGAACTACTCACCATGCTCCACCCAATGGTCGCCGGTGTGACCATTCCGGGTGTGGGCATGATCGTGCTGATCCTGGCTCCCTTTATCGACAAGAACCCTTCCAACAAGCCGGAGGATCGCAAGTTCGCGACGTCGCTGATGACGGTGCACCTCATGTTCTGGGCAGTGCTCGTCATCATCGGCTCCTTCTTCCGCGGACCCGGTTTCAACTTCACGCTTCCCTGGCGTGACGGACTCTTCTTCGAACTGTGAGGCACGAATCATCATGAGTCCCGCTGTCATCATCGCTCTCGCCGTCGGTGTCATTGTCGTTCTCTTTGCCGTGGTGCTGTTGGCAACCGCGCGCAAGGCAGACGTACGTGGCGCCGGTGCGCTGAGCCGCGAAACTCGGCGACGCGACCGCGACGCCGACATCGACCTGCCGGTCGCGCCCACGGGCAAGGCCGTGGAGCGCGCTGCCGTCGACGAGCGCGCGCAGGCACTGGTTCCGGCCGCTGCTGCACCGCCCAGCATTTGGATCCCGCCGGACCGCGAGGAAATCGGCTTCAATCGTCGTCAGTTCCTCAACCGCTCCACCGTGGTGCTGATGAGTACCGGCCTGTTGACCTTCGCCGCGGCTAGCTTCGTTGCGTTCCTGTGGCCCACCGCCGCCCCGATCTTCGGTGGCAAGGTCAACGTCGGCAAACTCAACGACATCCTGGCCAACATTCGTAGCAACGGCGGGTTCTTCTACGCCTCCAATGCTCGCTCGTACGTCACCGTCTACCCGTCAGAAGCCTTGCCGAAAGCTCGTGGCGTCAAGGAATACAAGCCGCTGCTGGCCGGTATGGAGCAGGGCATTGTGGTGATGTACCAGAAGTGTCCGCACCTTGGTTGTCGCGTGCCTGAATGCAAGAGCAGTCAGTGGTTCGAGTGCCCGTGCCACGGCTCTCAGTACAACCGCAACGGTGAGAAGAAGGGCGGCCCTGCTCCGCGCGGCATGGACCACTTCGCAGTCAGTGTTGGTGGCTCTGGCGACGTCATCATTGACACCTCCACTGTCTTCACTGGCGCACCGATCGGTACCAACACCACCGGCCAAGAGGCCGAGGGCCCGCACTGCATCACGGGCGGGGTAAAACACTGATGATCGCTCTCAATTCCACCGCTGTCGCGTGGGTGATCTTCGTGGTCATCCTTATTGGCTGGATCACCTACTTCTTCCTCAACAAGGGCGCCGCTGCTGCCGAGTTGGGGTCAGAAGTTGAAATGGCTCCGAACCGGAAGACGTACTACGACGACGAAGTGCTCGAAGGCCGTCGTCTCGAGCGGGTGCAGGTGCTCGGCGTGCTGCTGCTGCTCACCATCGTGATCGGTCTCCCGCTCTACTGGATCTTCGAACCCAGCCGCCAGGCGGGCGCGGTCAGTGGCGAGCAGGAACGCTTCCGCTTCTGGGGCGAAGAACTGTTCCAGACCACCGCCAATGGTGGCTTCAACTGCGCTGGTTGCCACGGTGGCATGCAGGCTGGCGGCAACGTCGCGCCGTACGCCATCACCGACACGAACACCCAGAAAGTCACCGCCGTCAACTGGTATGCACCGGCGTTGAACACGGTCTTCTACCGGTTCAGCCAAGAGGAGGTGCGGTTCATTCTCAACTACGGCCGCCCGTTCTCACCGATGTCGGCGTGGGGTACGCCCGGTGGTGGGCCAATGACGGCACAGAACATCGAGACGCTGCTGGTCTATCTGCGCTCGATTCAGATCCAGCCCGAAGGCTGCCTCACCAACGACAGCTTCGTCGACAAGTCCGACCCCTATGTCTGCGAGGGTGGCATGCTTCCCCAGGCCGATCAGCAGTCCATCCAGGGCAGCGTGGACAAGTATCTGTTGGCCAACCCTGGAGCATCTGAGGGTGAGGCATTGTTCAACTCCAACCTCAACAGCGGCGCCTACAGCTGTGCACGCTGCCACACTCCGGGTTGGAGCTATGGCCAGCCAGGCGTCACGGCACAGGGCGCGTTTGGTTGGAACCTCACCGGTGGCGCCACCAACACGCACTTCCCCAGCGATCAGGACATGATCAACTTCCTCAAGGCCGGCTCTAAGAACGGTGCCAAGTACGGCCTGCAGGGGCAGGGCTCGGGTCGTATGCCCGGCTTCGGCCACCTGCTGACCGACGAGCAGATTGCCGCCATCGTCGAATACGTTCGGAGCCTGTAAATGAACGCCCTACTTGCAGTTGGTTGGGAATGGGAGCTGCGCGGCACCCTCATCGTCATCATGGCGGTGGGTGTCTTGTGCGGCAGTCTGTACCTCGTCTTGGCCACCAACCTCGGTGCCCGCCTCGGCTTCCTCGTCGCGATCGCCGGTCTCGCCGGCTGGATGTTCATCATGGGTGCCGTGTGGTGGACCTACGGCAAGGGTGTACTCGGCCCAGACCCCACGTGGCAACCCGTTGCCGGCAAGACCGTGATCCGCGATCCCGGCTCGCTGCATGAAGTCGGCGTCATCGACGCACCATTCACGCCCACCGACGCCCCTGCGGCCGACGCAGTTGCGGTGCAGTCGCTGTTGAAGGACACGTGGAGCCAGCTCAACTCGGCCCTCCCGTCGTACGCACAGGCTGGCTCTGCTGGCAGCGTCTTCTTGGAAGAGTCTGGCGCATATGCCGCCGGCGAGTTCCAAGTCGTCGGCGTGTTCGAGAAGGGCGGCGAGCGCGGCCCAACGTTCTGGGACGAACGCATCGACTTCCTCGCGTTCTTCCACAAGCCGCACTACGCGTTGGTTGAAGTCGCGCCCTTGGTTCCTCAGCGTGAAGAGCCTGGTCGTGCGCCCGCGCGTGCCGTTACCGATACCTCGCGCCCTCACGAGTACGTCTTCATGATTCGCGACATGGGCTCCAAGCGCGTCCCGTCGGCAATCATCTGCATCTCCTCGCTGATCATCTTCCTCACGTTGTGTTGGATGTTGCACACTCGCGATCGACGTGTGGCGCTGAACCGCTCGGCCAAGGCACTTCCGGCGAAGGTCTGACCACATGGGCCAATACCTGCCGATCGTGTGCCTTCTAGTCCTGGCGGGGCTCTTCGGCGCGCTGAGCTTCTTTGCATCAAGCCTGTTGGCGCCGAGGCGTCCGTCAACTGCGAAAGAGGCACCGTACGAGTGCGGCATCGTGCCCAGTCGCGAGCCACCCGAGCGCTTCCCGGTCACGTTCTACGTGGTCGCAATGCTGTTCATCATGTTCGACATCGAGTTGATCTTCATCTACCCGTTCGCAGTCGACCGCAAGTTCTTGGGGGCGTACGCGCTCTGGGAAATGATCGGTTTCAGTCTCGTGTTCTTCGGCGCCTTCGTGTATGTCGTTGCGCGTGGTGCACTCGACTGGGGTCCGGTCGGAAAGCAGCGTCAACTCGACTCTGCGCTGTCATCGAGCCGCACGACCACGAGCACCATCCGTCGCGTCGGCCTTGAGGGTCGTCCTGTCGTTGCTGGAAACCTCACCGAGGACGCCGCCTGATGGGCCTGGTACACGACATTCAAGGTGACGGTTTCGGCGGCATCCCGCACAACGCGATCACCGCCAAGCTGGAAGACCTGGTCAACTGGGCGCGTAGCCGTAGCTCGTGGCCGGCGTCGTTCGGGTTGGCCTGCTGCGCTATCGAGATGATGGCAACCGGTGGTGCGCACTACGACATCAGCCGCTTCGGAATGGAGGTCTTTCGTGCCTCGCCGCGCCAGGCCGACATCATGATCGTGGCCGGTCGCGTCAGCCAAAAGATGGCGCCGGTGCTGCGCCAGGTGTACGACCAGATGATGGAGCCCAAGTGGGTCATCAGTATGGGTGTCTGTGCCAGCAGTGGTGGCATGTTCAACAACTACGCCATCGTCCAGGGTGTCGACCAGATCGTGCCCGTCGACGTGTATGCGCCCGGTTGCCCGCCCACTCCCGAGACGCTGATTCACGCCATCGAGACCTTGCACCAAAAGATCGAAGACGGCGAGCTACTCAAGCGCCGCGCTGTCAGCGGCGCCGGTGCGGGATTGCACGTCACCGAGATTGAGCGCGGCGCCCAGCCGATCCCGGTCATTCTGGGAAGTCGGTAGCGATGTCGGACACCGCCGAGCCCGAAGTCGTCGCGCCCGAACCGTCGACCATGCATGGCGTGCCGCTGAGCGACAGTCGTGGCCAGCGCGTGCTGCACCCGTCGCGCGCCGGATACCTCAAGCTGGTGCGCACGTTGCTGGACCACACGTTCACCATGTGTGCCGACCTGACAGCGGTTGACTACCTCACCTTTCCTGGTCGCTCGCTGCCCGACGGTGTGGCGCCAGAGCGTTTCGAAGTCGTGGTGAACCTGCTCTCCATCGAGCGTCGCGAACGCATCCGTATTCGTGTGCAGGTGCCCGCCGATGACGCCGTCATTGCCACGCTGTTCGACCTGTATCCGGGCAGCGAAGCAATGGAGCGCGAGGTGTTCGACATGTTCGGCATTTCGTTTACCGACCACCCCGACCTCACTCGCATTCTGATGCCGGAGGATTGGGAAGGTCACCCGCTGCGCAAGGACTACGACCAGGGGCGCATTCCAGTGCAGTTCAGCACCGACTTTGCTGCCAGGGAGCGGGCGCAATGACCGACCGCGCCGTTCAGGACATCGCCGTTCAGGACATTCTTTCCACAATCCGTGAGGGCAATGAGCCCGAGCAGGGCCTCAAGCCGCGCAGCGAACTCACTGCACGCGAACTGTTGCGTGAGGTCGGCGCGGTGCTGCGCATGAGCGAAGCCGATGCCGCCAAGTTGGGCGATATTCCGCTGGACCCCGCCGACGACCAAACCATGATCATCAACATGGGGCCGCAGCACCCCAGCACGCATGGCGTCTTGCGCCTGATGCTGGAACTGCAAGGCGAAACGGTGCTGCGCTGCAAGCCGATCATCGGCTACCTGCACACCGGCATGGAGAAGCAGGGCGAGAACCTGACGTACATGCAGGGCGGCACCAACGTCACCCGTATGGACTACGTCAGCCCGCTGAACAACGAACTCGTGTTCAGCATGGCTACCGAGAAACTGCTGGGCATTGACGGCGACATTCCCGAGCGCGCCGTCTGGATGCGAATGCTGCTCAGTGAGCTGAACCGCATGAGCAGCCACCTGCTCTTCATGGCCACCAACGGCATGGACCTTGGTGCCGTCGGCATGATGATTTACGGCTGGCGCGAGCGCGAGCAGGTGTTGCGCTTTTTCCAGAAGGTCACTGGCCTACGGATGAACCACAACTTCATCCGCCCCGGCGGTGTTGCCGCCGATCTGCCCGCCGGCTGGCGCGACGACGTGCTGCATCTCTTGGAGATGATCCCACCGCGGCTGGACGAATACGACACGCTGATGACGGGTCAGCCCATCTGGCGCGACCGGTTGCAGGGCGTCGGCGTCATCACACAGGCGGAGGCAATTGCCCTCGGCGCCACCGGCCCCATTCTGCGGAGCACCGGTCTGGCATGGGACCTTCGTCGCGACCAGCCGTACCTGCATTACGACGAGATGCATTTCGACGTCGTCGTAGGCACCTACGGTGATGCGTTCGACCGCTACGCCATTCGTCTCAACGAGATTCGCGAGAGCATCCGCATTGTGCACCAGATCCTTGACCGCATTCCTGGCGGCGACTATCGCATTCAGAACAAGAAGATCACCCCACCGCCGCGCGCTCGCATTGACGAGAGCATGGAAGCGCTGATCCACCACTTCAAGATCTTTACCGAGGGCTTCAAGGTTCCCGAGGGCGAGGTCTACGTGGCCATCGAAAGCCCTCGTGGCGAAATCGGCTGCTACATCGCCAGCGACGGTTCGGCCACGCCGTACCGCCTGCACGTGCGCGCGCCATCGTTCGCCAACATTCAGTGCCTGCCGCACATGATGCGCGGCGGCCTCTTCGCCGACGCAGTCGCCGTCATCTCCTCCGTCGACCCCGTCCTGGGCGAGGTCGACCGATGAGGCGCTTCACGGAGGGAGCAGCCGAAGTGAAGCGGCGGCCAGTCCCGACCATCGCGACGGTGGCCCGATGAGCCGTTTGAGCGAGGCCAGTGTGATTGTGGCCAAGGAGATCATGGGGCGTTACCCC
>JAYUCY010000115.1:0-40044 GCA_043740085.1 Ilumatobacteraceae bacterium | reverse complement strand
AAATCGGCGAGCACGCAGCAGCCGACCAATGACCGATCTCCGCTCTCCGGGTGGACGCGGCGAACTGCAGCAAGCCGGCGCCGTCGAGGGCGGGCAGGGAGCGCTTCGATACACCCCCCGCGAACAGGTCTCCCGCCTCCGGCAACCGGTCCTTCCAGGCGTGCACTCGCAGCACCCTCCACACTCGCCCTGACCGCTCCCAGCCACGCTGGGTCGTCAGCCACGTCTCGCGTTCGCAGAACCTCGCCGGCAGCCGGTGGGCGAGGTATCCGGTACCGGCGTGGATGGTGCCCCAGGCGACGATATCGAGGCCAACCATCGCCCAGTTGCCGAGATGGACGATCGGCACGGTCAGGCGTCCCGGTCCGCGCGAGTGACGACGGCGCGTCCTCGCCATTCGACCGGACGCCGCAACGCCGTTGCGACCATCGAGCGGACGAACACGACGATGAAGAACGCGACTGGAACGGAGAACAGGATTGCTGTGGCGACACCGAACGAGCCGATCCGCCGCAACATCGTGGCGATCTGGACCGTGACGACCGCCCAGGCGATCGCGGCGGCAAGGGGTGGTTCACCGCCGGACGCCCAGCTCACCAGCCCCTCAAGGAAGGCCGCCGAGACAGCGCACACAGCAACCACCCACACCACCGTCGGGAGCACGCGCGAGAGGGGCGCGCGAGTAGCCCCGGCTGCAATGTTCTTGCTCCAGCCCTGGACGAGCGAGCGGAGGCCGAGCGGATACATCCGGAACGCGACCAGATCGCCCCCGAGCAGACAGGTCACCGGCAGGGCCGCGTTGGCGTATCTGGCAGCGAGCGCCATGTCCTCGACAACCTGGTTGTGCACGGCCTCGTGGCCACCGACGCGTCCGTAGTCGGCCGCACTCGTCATCAGGCAGGGACCGAACGCGACCCGCATCGGCCGCGCGACCCGCAGGCCGAACGCGCCCGAGCCCATCAGTGAAACCAAGTTGAAGACCGCCGAAAGCCGCTCGTATACGCGTCGGACGAGATGGTGGGGCTGCACCGACAGCAGCCCGTTCGAGCGCTGGTGCTGAGCAACAATCGCAGCGAGGCCGCCGGGTGCAAGCCACGTGTCGGCGTCGAGGAACAGCAGCGTCGGCCGCCGCGCCTGCACCGACCCGAGGTGGCACGCCCATGTCTTGCCGACCCAGCCGAGCGGTGGCGGTGGCGCATGCACGATGGTCACCCCGAATGCCGCAGCGATCGCAACGGTGTCGTCGGTGGACCCGTCGTCGACCACGATCACCTCGCCGGGCGTCACCGTGCTCGCAACCAACGAAGCGAGCAGGCTCGGCAGGTTGACGGCCTCGTTCCTCGCCGGGATGATGATCGACACGTGCGCGGCGCTCTGCGCCTGCCCGCTACCCAGGCGGCGCGGACGGCCAAGCGACCACGCCGCGGCCACGAGTGCAACAACGGCGCTGGTCAGGGCCACCACGTCAGTTCCGATACAACGCCACGCGTGCGACGGTGGTCATCTTGCGCAGCGTCGGGACCTGTGCCCGTTCGCGGAACACGTCGTACTCGGCGGCCTCGATTCGGTCGAGGATCTGCGAGTACAGCGCTCGCGCCGCTCCGACGCAGCGTGCACTCGCGGGCGGGAGCATCGGAATGCCGAGGTCGGCCGAGCGGTAGAGCTCGCGGCAGCGCTCGATCTCGAACTGCATCAGGCGTCGCCACGCGTCGTCGACGGTTCGGCGCCGCGGTTCGGCGCCGAATCGATCGAGGTCTTCCTGGGGGATGTAGATCCGGTCCCGGTCGAGGTCCTCGGCGACATCGCGCAGGAAGTTCGTCAGCTGGAACGCGAGGCCGAGATCTCGGGCGTGACCGAACGCCCTGGGGTCGAAAGGCTCGAGGATGGGCAACATCATCTCGCCGATCACCGCGGCGGATCCGTCCATGTAGCCAAGCAGGTCGTCCCAGGTCCGGTACGAACCGATCGTCAGGTCCATCGCCATCGATGCGAGGAACCGCCGGAACGTCTCCGGGTCGTGGCCGAACGCGCGCATGGTGTGCACGACGGCTTTCAGCACGAGGTCGTCCGATCCCCCTCGTTCGAGATCGGCGAAGAGCCGCTCACCGAACGCGTGGAGCGCTGCGCTGCGCTCGGCCGGCTGTGCATCGTTGAACTCGTCCACGATGTCGTCGGCGTGGCGGCAGAAGGCGTAGAGCGCCCAGACGTGGTGCCGCTTGACGCGGGGCAACGCATACGTGGACAGGTAGTAGGTCGTTCCGTAGCGCTTGTTCAGGGTGCGGCAGTGCGAGTACGACTGCTCGAGCGTCACCGTCATCGCGCATCCATCTCGGCGACACGTTGCGCGGCCAGCTTGCCGGAGATGAGCACCATCGGCACACCCACTCCCGGTACGGTCCCCGAACCGGCGAACACGAGACCGGGCGCACGCGACGTGGTGTTGGCCGGTCGGAACGGACCGGTCTGGAAGAAGCGGTGCGACAGCGAGAACGGTGTGCCGCGTTCCAGACCCTGGGCCTGCCAGTCGAGCGGGTCGACAAGCATCTCTACCTCGATGTCGGTGGGATAGCCCGCGCGGTCGAGGATGCCGAGCAGCCGCTCGCGCGCAGGCCCCCGCTCAGTCGTCCAGTCGATGCGACCGTCGAGGTTGGGGACGGGTTCCAGCACGAACAACACGTGGCGATCCGGCGGGGCCATCGACGGCTCATCCACCGTGGGCACTGTGATCAGGATCGACGGGTCTGGCATCCGTCGGCCTTGGTCGAGTAGTGCATCGAACGAACCGGCCCAGTCGCGGCCGAAGTGGATGTTGTGGTGAGCGACGCCCTCGGGGAGTTCGCCGCGCACACCGAGGTGCCACACGAGCGCCGATGGCGAATAGTTACCCCGGCGGGCCTGCCGCGGCATCGCGATGCCCGGCACCAGCGTGCGGTAGGCGACCGGAAGGTCCGTGGTGCAGACCACCCGCGAGGTCTCGATCACCTCCCCGTTTTCCAGGCGAACGCCGCGAACGGCACCCTCGGATCCGTGAGCGAGGAGAATGCTCTCGACCCGCTGCCCGTACTCGAACTTCACGCCGGCGGCCGTCGCCGCAGCTTCCAGTGCGACGGGGACAGCGTGCATGCCGCCTCTGGCGGTGAACACGCCGTTGACGGAGTCCATGTAGGTGATCACGGCGTAGATGGCGAGCGCCTGCTGCGGAGCCAAGCCGGCGTACAGCGCCTGGAAGCTGAACATCCGCACCAGCCGCTCGTCGTCGAAGAACCGCTTGACGGCCGACTCCAACCGCCGGAACGCGCCCGCGCGCACGAGTGTGATCGCCGGCCCGATCGGGTTCAGCAGTGTGAGGGGTGAGTTCATGTTGCGGTCGATGAAGTTGGGCATCTCGAGCTGGTACAGCTCCGTCAACCAGGCGCAGAACTCGGTGAACGCCGCGGCCTCGCGATCGCCACATGCGGCTCGGATCTCCTCGCGCATCGCGTCGTGACCCTGGCGGAGGCGGATCACTGATCCATCGGCGAAGCAGGACCGGTACATCGGATCGATCGGGCGTATCTCGAGGTACGACGCCATGTCCGCGCCAACGGCAGTGAAACACTCCTCGATGATCTCGGGCATCGTCAGCACGGTCGGGCCGGTGTCGAAGCGATACCCATCGACAGTCGCGGAGCCTGCCCGTCCACCCGGTAGGTCGCCGGCCTCGAGGACGAGGACCGAACGGCCCATGCCACGGAGATGACACGCCGCGGACAGGCCCGCGAACCCGGCGCCGATCACGATTACATCAACGTCAGCCATCTCAGGCCTGCCGATGGGCGAGGAGCTCGGCGACCCCGACAAGCTGGGCATGGGCAGCGAACGGCAGGTCGGCCACTGCCGCGTGGGCCTGCTCGATCTTGGCGTCGATCAACCGCTCGATGGACGCAACGGCACCGGACGACCGGATCGCCTCGCGACACGCATCGACGCCAGTGTCGTCGAGGTCGGCGTTGCCCAGACCGTCGAGCAGAACCGTGCGGTGCGCTGGACTCGCCAGTTCCAAGGCCCGCACCAGCAACAGGCTGGCCTTGCCCGACCTGATGTCCTCGGAGTTCCCCTTGCCGGTGACGGAGGCGTCGCCGAACACGCCCATGATGTCGTCGCGCAGCTGGAACGCGATGCCGGCCGCGTCGCCGAACGCGCGCAGCGAGCGACGCATCTCTTCGGATGCGCCGGCCAGCGCAGCGCCCAGCTCGAGCGGACGGGTGACGGTGTACCGGCCGGACTTGAGCAACGCGACCATTTGCGCTTCCCGATCGGTCGCGTGCGGACCGGCGAGCCGTAGATCGAGGTACTGGCCCAGGATCACCTCGTTGCGCAGACGTCCGTACAACGACCGGATCTCCGCCTCGCGCCCACCGCCACAACGCAACAGATCGAGCAGCTGATCGGCCCACACGAACGCGAGATCGCCGGCGATGAGGGCAGCGGAGAGCCCGAACCAGTCGGCGTCCCCGTCGAGGCGCGTTCGGGTATGCAACTCGGACAACACCACGTGAGCGCTGGGCTGGCCGCGCCGCAATGGCGACCGGTCGAGGACATCGTCGTGCAGCAGGGCGAACGTGTGCAACATCTCGACCGCAGCACCGATGTGGGCCAGGTCGTGTTGATCGGCCTCGTCCGCGTGGCCTCCAGCAGACGCGTAGCCGCACGCCACCAGGCACGGCCGCAGCCGCTTCCCGCCGGCATCGATCAACGCCCGGATAGGGTCGCACAGCTCGGCTGCGGAGGCATCCAGGTCGGCCAGCTCGCCTGCGGCCTTCTCCATGAACGCGATCATGAGCTCGTCGACACGGCGGCTGCTGAGATCGACCGGGGCAGTTTCCGGGCTCGCGGTGCGTGAACGACGCCGAGCCTCAGGAGCGATCACCCACTCCAGCGGGTTGCCGATGTGATCCGCCAGGCGGCGCACTTGCGTGACCGACCACGGGCTCAGCGTGTCGGGATGCCGTGACGCGCGATTTCGGAGGTCGTCCCACGTCACCCACTCCATCGCATCCGCTTCATCCGGATCGAGCGTGGGGTCGTCGCTCGTGGAGGCCACGTAGACGGGACAGACCTCGTGCTCCACGATCCCGTTGTCCATCGCCGCGCGGTACGTGAAGTCCGGCAGCGCAAGGCGGAGCCGGTCCGGCCCAATCCCCAGCTCGTCTCGCAAGTGCCGGCGGACCGCGTCGTCCACGGCCTCGCCCGGGCGCGGATGCCCGCAGCACGCGTTCGTCCAGACGCCCGGCCAGGTTCGCTTCGACAACGACCGCCGCGTCAGCAGCACACGCCCGTCGGCACGTACGACATAGCACGACAGCGCCAGGTGCAAGGGCGTCTTGTCGGTATGCACCGTCGACTTCCGGGCCGTGCCGGCCGGCCGGCCGGAGCTGTCGAGCAATACCACAAGGTCGTCAACAGATGTCACGGATGAACGCCGTATCCCGGCCGAAAACCCATCGAGACCAGCAGCTGTGGCCAACGCGTCAGTCATCGGGAGAGTGTTACCCGACCGAGGAAGAAGTGAGACACTTTGCGACACATCTCCCGCCGATTGTGCATCGTGGCACGGCGTTGCGGAGGGCTCGGGGAATGATGGCCACGACGGTGACGAGGTGGCCTCCGGCTGCGAACCGACCACGCCCCACGCCATCCCACGACGATCCAAGCGGTTCGGCAAGGTCGGCAAGGTCGGCTCACGCTCCCACCCTAGATCCGGCCCGACCAGCCCCGACACGGGCGGCGATCATCATCACGCCGTCGCAGCGAGCTCGGCTTCGAGCTGAACCACCAACGGGAACAACACATTGTTCTCCTTGTGGATGTGCAAGTGGGTGTCGGACTCGATCTCGGCCATCGCCTTGAAGCACGCAGCGTACGAGGCGCAACCATCTGCCGGGGTGGTGTACCCATTGGTCAGCCGTCGCAGCTTGGCCAGCAGATCGCCGACGGCGTCGTGTTCGCTGAGCATCACCGAGATCGGGTTGCGCAGCGAGCCGCAGTGGAACGCAGGAATGCCACTCGAGGTTGCCAGCTCGCGAATCATCGGGAACAGCACGCGTTCCTCCTTCAGCAGGTGCGGTTGCAGATCGGCGTGCACCTGCGCGAAGCAGAGGGCGATCTCGACCAGTTCAGGGTGACGCACACCGTGAACTGCCACGATCTTGTCGACCAGCGCGCTCACCCTCGGCAACTCAGCCCACAGGTAGCGGTGATGGGTGGCCTCGATGTGATCGACGAGGACGACGGCCGACATCGTGGTCCATTCCGCGACAGGCGTCGTCGTCGTCTCCGACAACTCGGCGACGATCTCCTGCGGATCCACACCGATTTGCGCGCACGCATCGCTGACCGTACGTGCACCGCCGCAGCAGTAGTCAAGACCCCGCCGCTCGAACTCGCGCGCCACTTGCGGGAATGCGTCGACTGCCTCGGCCAACGTCATCGACACATCGAGCTTCATCATTTGCTTCTCCTTCTCCAGGGACACGAACGAGGCCGACTCACCACGGCACTCCAACGGCGGTCGCTGCGACCTCGACGCGGCGCATGGTCATCCACACGGTGAAAGTCTCAACGATTCGCCCGATGGTCACCAGGGTCCAAGGACCTCTTCGACGCAGGGTGGCGGCCGCCGATCCGGTTCGCGACCATCGAGTGCACAAGAGCAGATCGACGAAACGCATTCTCAACTGGCGGCCATCATCATGCTCAGTAGCGTTGGAGCATGAGCACCCATGACGCCGAGCCCCAACCAGCAGCCGTACCCGAAGACACCCATCAGCTGAGCTGCGCCGCATGTCGCGTGATCGACCGCGCCGATGGCGTCGAGGACGGTCAGCTCTGGGACCCTGCGCACTACAGCACCTCGACAGCCCGCGATCTAGCGAGCATGATGCGTCGCGTCCAGGATCACACTGCCGACGGCATCACCGCCTTTGCCGGATCAATGCGATTCGTCTACATCCACATCATCTGGTTCGGCTTGTGGATCGCCATCAACATCGGACTCGCCGGCGTTGGCCACGAGTTCGACAAGTTCCCCTTCGGGCTGCTGACCATGATCGTCTCCCTTGAGGCGATCTTCCTCGCGACCTTCGTCATGATCAGTCAAAACCGGCAAGCAGCCCGTGGCGACCTGCGCAGCCAACTCGACTTCGAGAACAACATCCGCGGTGAGATCTGGTCCGTGCACATCGGCGAGGCACTCGGACTCGACGTCGAACACGTCGAGGACATCGTTCGGCGAGCCATCGACGGCGCACAGGCCGCGCTCCGCAACACCCCAATTACACCGACGAAAGCAAGCAAGAACACCTGACAGCCCACCGGGTGCGACGATCCGCCGAATTCTGTGTCACCACAGCGAGTGACCCACGCAGGCCACGATCAGCGAACGGGGGTCTTCCAGCTGTTGAGGAAGGTGACTTCCTCGGCAGGACGTCGCGGGGCGGGGGCGAACGTCTGGCCGGTGTAGTAGCCGACGGCGAGCAGGCACACCTGCGTGACGGTGGGTGGGATGCCGAGCAGCTCGGCGATCTCGGCCTCGTGCTCGAGGTGGAAGGTGGTCCAGGCCGATCCGATGCCGCGGGCGCGCGCCGCCAGCTGGAAGCTCCACACGCCGGGGAGCACCGAGCCGTAATAGGCGGCGACCTGGCCCTGCGACTGTGACATTGGCGGCCGGTCGAGACGCATCGACAGCACGAGCGCGGGTACCTCGGCGAGGTGGTCGACGAGGAAGTTCGCGGATGCGATGACTCGCTGGCTGCGCTCGTCGCCACGCGCCTCCGAGTTGAACGCCAGGTATGGGCGGCCGACCTCTGCGAAGCGCACCGCGATTGCGGCCTTCAACGCTGAGTCGTCGATGATCATCCATCGGTTGCGTTCAAGGTTGCCGCCCATTGGCGCGTGACCCGCGAGCTCGATGCACTCGAGTAGTTTGCCGTACGGCACGGGCCGAGAGAGGTCGAGCCGTTGACGCACCTGCTTGGTGGTGGTCAACAGGCGATCGGTCTCGGCGAGGTCGAATCCGGTGGTCGGGTGCTGCGGCATGTCGGTGCTCCTGCTCGTGCGGGTGGCCATTGTGACCCACCCGCGGCAGGACTGCGAGCCAACGCCATCGGTAGCGTCGTGCGCATGGCCATCGTCCGCGATAACCCCGCCGAGCACCGATACGAGATCGTCGATGGCGACGAGCTGGTCGGATTCGCCGAGTACAGGCTCGACGGCGACGTGATCGCGCTCCCGTACACCGAGACGCTTCCGGGCAACCGGGGCAAGGGCCTTGCGCGCAAACTGGTCGAGTTCGCCCTCGCCGACGCCCGTGAGCGACAGTTGGCCGTACTGCCGAAGTGTTGGTTCGTGAGCAAGGTCATCGCCGACAAGCCCGGCGAGTACCTCGACCTAGTGCCCGCCGACGCACGCGCCACCTTCAACCTGCCCCTGGCCTGACTCGGTGATACCCGTGCACTCCTCTACCCACTCGGGCGCGTGCATATGCCTTCCAGCTCAGATAATTGAGCGGCTATTTGTTACGGAACGACGAGGACCGGGCGGTCGATGTGGCGCAGAATCTCCTTGGGGACCGACTGGTCAAAGAGCCGTTGCCACCACGCCGTTTCGTGCCAGCCCAGAACGATGACGTCGACGTCATTTTCGTCGGCGACTTTTCTGATCTGCGCCGCCGGATCCCCGGTCGCGCCGAGCGGTGTCGCATCGGGTAGTGCCACGTCGTCCGCAACGTCTTGTGCGGTTTGTCGGGCCAGCTGCTCATTGTCGGTCTCGGCCGGCCCGCTGGGACCGACGCTGACGCGATCTCCGAAGACCTCGCCCTCAGCGCCGCCCATGAGCATGACGGGGTATGGCATACCCCACGCCAACGGCATGGCACGCCAGAGGACCAAATCCGGTTTGCCGACACTGACCACCCAATAGTCCGCATGTTCTCCGAACAAGCTGCGTGCGACACGCGCGGCGCGACGTGACGTCTCGCCGTCGTCCACGGCAACGAGTACCCGCATGTGCGGCCACCCCCGCTCGTTTGGCCGGGTGCCCTCATCAGCTACGACGGCCTCGGGCGAATCAGAAAACTGAGTGCTGTCTGTCGTCATCGGATGCCTCCCTCTCGAGTCACCGGAGATGTACCCGAACCATCCGTCCGACAAACACGTAGGGCCGGGGCGTGGCGACTCCACCCGGGAGCAGGCCGGACCAGGCAGACGAAGTACCTTGGCCATATGTCGCCTGTCGAGATCGTTACCGCATTCATTGCCGCCATCGAAGCGAAGGACATCGACACCGCAGTGTCCATGACGTCGGAGACGATTTCGTACGAGAACGTGCCGACAACGCCTCTCAGCGGCCGCGACAACGTGGCCGCCGCTCTCAAGCGGTTC
This sequence comes from Ilumatobacteraceae bacterium, assembly GCA_043740085.1. Classification (GTDB taxonomy): domain Bacteria; phylum Actinomycetota; class Acidimicrobiia; order Acidimicrobiales; family Ilumatobacteraceae; genus UBA668. Next base: position 30,625 of record JAYUCY010000115.1, on the reverse strand, counting down.
CTCACTCCGGTATCGAATGTCGACTGGCAGATCCTGAGTCAGTGGGCCATCGGTCGCACGGTCATCAACGAGCGACTCGACCGGTTCCAGTTCCGCGACGGCTGGCTGGAGCTGCCCGTCGCCGGGATCTTCGAGATCGACGACAACGACCAGATCGTCCTCTGGCGCGACTATTTCGACATGAACACCTACGTTCGCCGTTTGGCGGAACTGACCGGCTCATGAGCGTGTAGCTGCCGCATCCGCTCCGAGAGCGTGTCACCGGTGGATAGCGTTCGAGTGATGGCAGGCAACCGGTGGATCGAGCTGACCGAGACGAACCCAGGTCATTCCGCGTGGTACATCGAACGGTTCCGTGCCATGGCCGCCGCCGGCGACGATCTCGATGGCGAGGCACGCTTTGTCGACGCGATGGTGCCACGCCGATCCAGGATCCTCGACGCCGGATGCGGACCGGGGCGGGTGGGGGGTCAACTCGCCCGTGCAGGGCACGACGTCGTCGGCGTCGACATCGACCCCATCCTCATCGACGCCGCCCGGCAGGATCACCCGGGCGCCACCTGGCTCGTCGCAGACCTCGCCGAACTCGACCTTGCCGCGATCGGCAACGCGGAACCATTCGATGTCGTGATCTGCGCCGGGAACGTGCTCACCTTCCTCGACCCGGACACTCGTCGGCAAGCGCTCGCCAATCTGGCCAAACACCTGCACCCCGAGGGTCGCATCGTCACCGGGTTCGGTTCCGGTCGCGACTACTCGTTTACCGAGTTCTTCGACGACGTCGAATCCGCCCGGCTCCTCTCGGATCTGTCGCTCGCCTCGTGGGATCTACGACCATTCACCACCGAATCCGACTTTCTCGTCGGAATCCTGTCGCCTTCGCCATAGGGCTGGCAGGCAGCCCACGGTCAGCCGGCCGGTCGCCGGCAGTTCGCCGGCGACCAACTACAGACTTCGCAGCAGCTCGAGGTGCGGTGTGTGGGCGTTGCGGATCGCTGCAATGGATGCGGCCACGGTGGCGGCAAGCGCGATGACGGTGACGGTTGCGAGATAGGTCCATGGGACCGCGAGTGCTTCGGGGGCTGGATCGAACACCCCGTGGAGGACCTTGACGAGCATGTTCGACAATGCCCAGCCGCTGATGGCGCCAGCGGCGAGACCGGCACCGGTGGTGACCGCAGCCTCTGCCCATACGAACGCGCCCAGTTGTCGCCGGTTGGCTCCGAGCGCGGCAGCGATCGCGAACGTTCGGCGGCGTTCGGCGAGTCCGAGCCAAAGGGTGAGGCCTGTGGCCGCCGCGGCAAGCGCGAGCGCGAAGCCCAGCTCGACCCGGGTGAGGCCGTCGAGGTCGACAGCGGTGAGGCTGGAGCCGACGACCTTGCGGCTGGTGGCGAGATCGGTGACGGTGGCGTCGGTGCCGAGTTGCTGTCGCAGGGTGTCGGCCACGCTCGCGATGTTGCTGCCGCTGGTGCTGACGAGGAACGCGCCGACGGTGTCGTTTCCGGTCATGGTGGCGATGTAGGAGGCGTTGGCAAGCAGGAAGCTGTCGTGCGGAGCGGTGGGGAACTCCTTGGCAACACCTACGTAGTGGAACGGAACGTTGACGTACTGCTTCGTGGCACCGTCTTGGAGTCTGAGAGTGATGGCATCGCCGGGCAGCAGTTGGAAGTCGTGCACCGTCTCGGCGGACACGAGCACACCATCGGGTCGCGAGGCGAGGGTGGCGATGAGTTGCCGGGCGGTACCGCCCTGGAAGTAGCCGTTTTGGAGGCGACCGGCGTCGACGATGGTCGCGGCGTTGACACCGTAGAGATCCTGCAAGTCGGCACCGACGTAGGCGAAACGGTGCTGGATGGGTTCGACGTGACGGACACCCGGCGTCGCGGCGATCGCCGTGGCGGTGGTCGACGTCGGGGACACAGTGGTGCCCGGCGAGGTGGTCACCGTGACGTCGGCACCGTTGGAGAGGATCGCGTCGACCTCGGCTTGTTGACGGTAGGTGGCGTTGAAGATCGCTGTCGATGCGGCGAAGCCGACGGTGAGTGCGATGAGCGCGGCACCGCGAGCGACGAGGCGCCGCTGGCGTTGCAAACTCGCGGCAACGGTGTCAGACAGACCACCGGCCAACGGATGAAGACCGGCAGCGACGATCGGCCGACCGCGGCCGACGAGCGCATGGGTGAGTCGGTAGGCGAGCAATCCTGCTCCGACCCACAGCAGGGCAGGTCCTGCAAACGCCCAATAGCTGACCGAGATGGTCGGAACGCCTTCGACTGCCAGGACGAGGTGATAGCCGTTGCGCGAGGTCAGCCAGAACACGACACCGGCAAGGCCAAGCAGGATGACGTCGAGGCCCCAGCGCATCCAGCGCGGGTTGCGTGGGCGGCCGATGGTCTGACGGGCAGCGGCAACCGTCAGGTCGCGGGCATCGCGGCGGGCGGGAAGGGCGACGCTGACGACAGCAATCGTGAGGCCGACAACACATGCGGCCACCGACCAGGTGATGGCTGCGCCGGTGGTGGCACCGAAGCGGGTTGTCCCGAAGGCGATCCGGCCGACCGCCAGCGCGATGCCGAGACCGAGAGCCGAACCGACGACTCCTACCAGCAGCGCTTCGCAGGCTCCGAGCGCAACGAGTTGCCTCGACCTCGCTCCCCTCGTTCGGAGAAGCGCTTGCTCTCGCCGACGACGGTCACGGCCCGACGCGGCGACGGCCGCGGTGAGAAGTCCGGCGAGGATCGCTCCCGGAGCGCCGAGGAACAGGAACAGGACCTGGGCGTAGAGGGCGTCTCCGCGCGCGCCGGCGAGGGTCGCGCCGAGGTTGTCGCCCACTCGCCCACCACCGGCGAGCTGAGCTTCGAGGTTGCGAGCCTGCCCGGAGACGTCGCTGTACGCGGCTGCCGGGTCGGTGGCGAGATGGTGGTCGAGGCGTGCATGTACCTGGACGCGGGTGAGATCCGGGCGGATTTCGGTCAACGGGTCGAACAGTTGATGCCAGGTCGCCATCGGGACGACGAGCACGTTGTCGGGCGGAGCTTGAGGTTGCGCCCCGACGGGTGCACCGACCGTCTGGAACAGCGAGTCCGCCTGGGGAATGTCGATGACACCAGCGATGGTTACCGTGACCGGGCTCAAACCGGCGCGGCCGATCGAGATCGTGTCACCTGGTTGTGCGGCGAGGTTGGCGGCGGTCTGTTGGAACAGCAATACCCCTGTGGCAGCACCGGTCAAGTCTCGGAACTGTGCGGGGAACGTGGCACGATACTGGTCGCTGACGCCGAGCACCTGGCCGGGACCGGTGGTCTGTGTCGTTCCGTTCTTGTTCGATTCGAAACCCGTCGTAGTGGCGAACATGACTGTCTCGGCGGCAGCGATGTGTGTGGCCGCAGCGACCGTTGCCGTGAACGCGGCGGGGTCGACGGTGGGGCCTTGGGCTTCGACTTGCCAGTCGACGGCGACGGTGTCGACGGCGCGCTGCGTCATGGTCGCCTTCGATGCCGACAGAAACGCTCCGAGCGACGCGAGCAGACCGACGGCGAGCGCGACGCCAACTGCCGTCGCCGCGAGTCGCCCGGTCTGGCGGCGGGTCATGGCGGCGAGCCACGACGAGTAGAGGTGTGTCGTGCGAACGGGATGAGGCTTCAGCATGGCAACGCGGCCTTCGTGGTCAGTCGGCCCTCGCTCATCGACCAGTGCAGGTCGAGGCGATCGGCGACGGTCTGGTCATGGGTGTTGATGATGAGCGCTGCGCCGATGTCTCTCGCAGCGGCGATGAGGGCGTCGATGACGGCGACGCCGTTGCCGTGGTCGAGTTGGCCGGTCGGCTCGTCGGCGAGGATCAGGCGCGGTCGGCCGGCGAGCACGCGGGCGACCGCGACTCGTTGGGCCTGGCCGCCGGACAGTTCTTCGGGGAGCTTGCCGGCGAGCGAGCCGAGGCCGAGCTGCGCAAGCGCGGTAGTCGCTGCCTGACGTGCGGTGAACCGATCGACGCCTTGTAGGAGCAGCGGAAGCGTCACGTTCTCCAGCACGTCGAGCGGTGGCAGCAGGCTCGGTGCTTGAAAGACGATGGCGATCGGCCCTGGGCGAAGCTGCTCGCGGCTGCCGATCGATGGCCAATCGATGGTGCCAACCGTCGGTGTGTCCAGTCCGGCGAGGAGGTGCATCAGGGTGGTCTTGCCCGACCCGGATGGGCCCATCAGCGCGATCAGATCACCGGCGTGCACCTCACAGCCGACACCATGGACGGCGACCACGGCTGTCGGTCCGGTGCCGAAGGTCCGGGCCACGTCGACGGCCCGTACGACCGGTTCGGGATTCATCACGTCACCCGCCCGTCGAGCAGGCTGATTTCGCGGTCGGCGAGGGCTGCCACCATCGGGTTGTGAGTGACGAGCAACACCGCGGCCCCTGCGGCGGCATGGGCTCGGAGCAGATCCATGATCCGGTCGGCGCTCGCCTGGTCGAGTTCACCAGTGGGTTCATCGGCCAGGACCAACGACGGCTGATTCGCCAGCGCCACGGCCAGGCCGGCTCTGGCCGCCTCGCCGCCCGACAACGTCGACTGTGACGCCGCGCGCCGTTCCAGCAATCCGACCTCGGCGAGCAACGCCGTCACTCGGGCGCGGTCGACGCCTCCGGCGAGTCGTTGGACGAGTTCGATGTTCTCCTCAACGCTGAGGTGATCGACAAGGTTGCCCGTTTGGAACAGCATCCCCACATGACGCGCTCGCAGGGCGCTGCGTTCCGCCTCGGGCCGACGAGACATCAGCTCGCCGGCGACCCGCACGGTGCCACCGTCAGGTTCATCTAGCCCGGCCAGGCAGGCCAGCAGCGTCGACTTCCCAGACCCGGACGGCCCGGTCACCGCAACGACCTCCCCGGCATGCAGCCGTAGCGAAACCCCGCGGAGGGCAAGCGTCTCGTCGTCGCCGGCATGGAAGAACCGGTACAGGTCGACCGCTTCCACAACCGGTGCGGACGACGATGGCCGAAATGCGGTGGTGTTGGGGGCGTTCATGTCCACACCAGTGAGTCGCTGACGACCTTCCACGGGTCTACGTTGTCGGCGCCTTTGGCTCCCGAAAGCGTCATGGTGACGGTGGTGCCGTTGTGGAAAAACTGGTAGTGCTCCACCGCGAGCAGCGCCTTCTTGCCGGTCACGGGATTCGCGGCGCTGCCGATCTCGTAGGTGGCGAGCACTCCGCTCCCGCTCTTGGTGGTGACCAGCGCGACGTCGATCAGGGTGAATGTCGGGTCCTTGGCGACGTCGGCGAGGCCTTCCGTCCGCACCGAGACGACGGTGGGGGCCGATGTCGCGGAGGAGGATCGAAGCGCGATCGAGTTGTAGTTGTCGGTGAATGTCACCTGACCTGCGCTCTCGGTGCGCGCCCACCCCTCGGGGACTTTCACGGTGTACACCGCGTCAGCGGACGAGTAGGGAATGAAGGCCTGGTTATCGGGAATGTCTCCCGGGGCGACGACCTCCGGCGCATTCGGGTCCACCGCACCCGGCAGTGTCGTGGTAGGTGCCGGTACCGAGGAGGCGACAGGAAGTGAGCCCGGCACTGTCGTTGATACCACGACAGTCGTCGACGCGCCGGCGGCATCGGTCGTGGATGTCGGCTGCGCGCCAGGGGCAGCGCTGACGCAGGCCGTTGCGAGCAGCACGATTGTCAGTCCTGCGGCGGCGACCAGTGGTCTGGTGTGCATGGTTGCTCCTTGTGCGAGTCGTTGCGTACCTGACCGACGGTAGGAGCACGACGGCGAGCGGACACCCCGACCAAGGTGAGCAATCAGCGAGAACTCCACCGGCCCTCGCCCGCCAATGTCGCATCGTGCCGTACCGTGTCGGCTGTGCCCGCCGAACGGATCCTGATTGTCGAAGACGACGAGAGAATCGGATCGACCCTCCTGCGCGCTCTTGAAGGCAACGGATACGACGCTCAATGGGTACAGCAGGGCGGCGCCGCAGTCGAGGCCGCTACCCTCGCCCGCCCTGACCTGGTCCTGCTCGACCTCGGTCTCCCCGACATCGACGGACTGGAAGTCTGCCGCCAGATCCACCGCATTGACGCGACCATCGAGATCGTCATGCTCACTGCGCGCGAAGAGGAGCTGGATATCGTCATCGGGCTCGACGCCGGCGCCGTGGACTACATCACCAAACCGTTTCGCCTTGCCGAGTTGCTCGCCCGAATCCGGGCCCAACTTCGCCGCAACGACACCGGCGCGCTGACTCGGAGCTCATTTGGAGACCTCCACATCGACGTAGGTGCGCGGCGGGTACTCATCGGCGGCGTCGAAGTCGGACTGCGCGTGAAAGAGTTCGATCTCCTCGCGCGCCTTCTTGGCGACGCCGGGCAGGTGGTGACGCGAGAGACCTTGATGGCCGACGTGTGGGACACCAACTGGTTCGGGTCGACCAAGACGCTCGACTTCCACATCTCCGCCTTGCGCCGCAAGATCGACCTGCCCAGTCGCGACAGCCGAGTGACGACACTACGCGGCGTCGGCTATCGCTACGAGCTTCCATGAGACGACGGATCCTCGTCGCTATCTTCGCTGTCGCCGCGCTTGCCATCACCCTGTTCGCGGTTCCGCTCGCGATCGTGGTTGAACGTCTTGTCGATGAGGATGCGATGCTGCGCGTCGAACGAACCGCAATCCTCGCCGCGCGTGTCGTACCCGAGAACTTCTCGACGAGTCACGACAGCGTCGAGTTGCCCCCCGACATCGCGGGCATCCACCTCGCCCTGTACGACCCTCGCGGCGCGCTGGTGGCCGGCGTCGGACCGACGACGGCCGACGCCGCGACGCTGGGCGCGCTCACCAACAAGGTGACCGACTCCGAGACCGACACCGTTCGCGTCGTCGCGGTCCCTATCGCTGTCGACGAGCAGATCATCGGTGTCATCCGTGCCGAGCAGTCCACGGCCGCTAGCGACGCGCGGACACGACGAATCGTGCTGCTCCTCGGCGCCGTCGCGGTTGGCGTGATCGCGATAGGAGCAGCGATCGGCTACGTGATCGCTGGGCGCCTCGCTCGCCCGGTGCGTGCCCTGCGTGATGCCGCTGTGCAGCTTGGTGACGGTGACTTCAGTCTCGGGGTGCCTCGTAGCAAGATCCCAGAGATCGACCAGGCCGCCGTGGCGATGACCGCTACCGCGGCCCGCCTCGACGACCTCGTCACCCGCGAGCGGGCGTTCAGCGCTGACGTCTCCCACCAGCTCCGAACTCCGCTGGCCGGGCTACGCGCCGCGATCGAAACCGAGCTCGAGTTGCCGCGATCTGATCGCACCGTTGTGCTCCGCGAATCGCTCGACGACATCGACCGCCTCGAGCAGACCATAGCGGAGCTCCTCCAGTTCGCCCGAACCACCCACACCGACGGCGTCACCACCTCGCTATCGCAACTCCTCGACGACATCAAAACCGCCTGGCACGGGCGGTTCGCAGCACTGGGCAGACCCCTCGCCATCCGCGGGGCAAATGACACACCACCTCTGCGTGGCAATCCGGTGATGCTGCGAAACGCTCTCGATATCCTCCTCGACAACGCACTCCTTCATGGTGCCGGCGAGGTGGGTGTCAATGTGAGTGTCGCCTCCGACACGGTGACAGTGACCGTGTCGGATGAAGGACCCGGATTCGGCCCCAGCACGTCGAGCGCGCCAAAGGGCGTCTCCAACGGGCATGGCTTCGGCCTGCCGCTGGCACGACGACTGGTCGAGGCACTCCCCGGCCGACTCGTCATCCGACGCGTCTCACCGCGGCCACAGATCGACATCGTGATCCAACGAGCCGACACCGACTCGACTGCCTGAGCGCGAAACTTCTTACCGACATCTCAGATGAACAGCCGACGCAGTCGGCACTCCTCGTGTTTACATTCTTCGGGACACCGAACCGAAGGACACCAAATGACCGATCACATGTCAATGCTGCACCCCTCTCCCGAGCTGCGCGCCAAGCTCAGCAAGGTCCCTGAGGTCACCCTCTACTTCTGGATCATCAAGGTCCTGTGCACCACAGTCGGTGAGACCTTCGCCGATTTCCTCAACGGCAAGCTCGGCGACAACCTCACCCGCACGACACTGGTGATGGGCTCCGTGCTGATCGTGTCCTTGATCGTCCAGTTCCGCGTACCCGAGTACATCCCGAGCGTGTACTGGGTGACCGTGGTACTGCTCAGCGTCGTCGGCACGCTCATCACCGACAACATGGTGGAACACTTCAACGTCTCGCTCACCACCAGCACCATCATCTTCACGATCTTGATGCTCACCTCGTTCGGAATCTGGCAGGCAAGCGAGAAGACGCTCTCCATCCACTCCATCCACACCGCCAAGCGAGAGGCTTTCTACTGGACCGCGATCCTCTTCACGTTCGCTCTCGGCACCGCTTCGGGCGACCTGATCGCCGAGAAGTACAACCTCGGCTATGGCAAGTCGGTCGTACTGTTCGCCGGCCTCATTGCGCTGATCGGCCTCGCTCACTGGAAGCTCAACGTCAACTCGATCCTGGCGTTCTGGGCCGCGTACGTCCTCACCCGCCCGCTCGGCGCCTCGATCGGTGACCTGCTGTCGCAACCGAAGCAGATCGCCGCCGACGCCGGCACCGGCACCGGCAAGGGCTTCGGTCTCGGAACCACCACCACGAGCCTGATCTTCCTTGGTGCCATCCTCGCCGTCGTCGTGGTGATGACCATCAAGCAGCGTCGTCAGCCGGTACTCATCGACGAAAGCGAGTAGGACGCGCCTGTGTCGTTCTTCCAGGCGATCCTCATCGGGGCGCTGCAAGGCGTCACCGAGCGGTTCCCCGTCTCACGTCTCGGCCACTCGGTGTTCGTGCCGGCATGGCTCGGTTGGGGCTCGCTCCCTGCGACGAGATGGGGAACGTGACAGCGATCGTCGTGCCCGTCGTGGTGTCGAGCAGTTCGACGCTGCCGTCGTGGGCTTTCACCAGTTGAGCAACGACGGCGAGGCCGATACCGCTGCCGGCAATGGGCCGAGAGGCCTCGCTGCGATAGAAGCGTTCGAAGACATGAGGACGGTCTTCAGTAAGGATTCCGGGGCCGTTGTCGCGCACGGTCAACGTGGGCGTCCCCTGGGGTCCGCGCGGGCGAACGTCGAGTTCGATGACGCCACCCGGTGGGCAGAACTTGATTGCGTTCGTCAACAGGTTCGCAACGATCTGGGACAGCCGAGCGGGGTCGCCGTCGACGATTGCTGGTTCGAGTTGTCGGTTCAGTTGCTGCTGATTTGCTGCAGCGAGGGGGCGCAGCGCGTCCGCAACGCTGGCTGCGATCTCGGCAAGATCGCAGGGTTCGATCCTCAGGCTCGGCCCCGCGAGCGTGGCGTCGGCTTCGGCGAGCGTGCCGAGGTCATCGACGAGTCGGCGGAGGCGAAGGACGTCGTCGTGCATCTGGACGAAATGCTCGATCGTGGGTTCGGTGATGCCGTCGATGATCTCTTCGCAACCGCCTTGCAGCAACGTGAGCGGTGTGCGTAGTTCGTGGGCGATGTCGGCGGTGAGGTGGCGACGGGCGACGTCGTTGGCCTGGAGTCGTTCTGCCATGTGGTCGAAGGCGCGATTGAGGGTGCCGATCTCGCCGGGGGCACGGTGTTCTCCAGCTCGGGCGGAGGCGTCACCGTCGCCGAGTCGTTGGGCGGCATCGGTGACACGGCGCAGCGGTCGGACGATGCGCAACGCGGTCGGTGCCGCAACGATTGCGGCGACGAGCGCGGCAATCAGCGCGCCGATCGCGACGGTGCCGCTCAAGGCGTCGCGTACGTGCATCTCTGCTTGGGCGAGTTCGCCCGACACGAACGTGACCTGCGCGGTGCCGACCTGTTCTCCGTCGACGAGGATTGGCGAGGTGCGGGTGGGGCCGTGGGCGTTGGCGGCCATCTCGGGCATGTTGCCCATCGGGCTTCGCAGCTCGAGGGTGGTCCCGTTCGTGTCGACAACGGTCATGGCGGCGCCTGCTTGCACGGCGAGCATCATCGCCGGGTGCGGGTCGGCCGTATCCCAGCCGCCGCGTTGTTGATAGGCAAGCTCGAGGGTGCCGGCGATGGCGTCGGCGGTGGCTTGCTGGCGCTCGCGGGCGAGTTGGCCGACGGAGTGCTTCGTACGCCACAGGGTGAGACCGGCGAGTACGAATACGGCCACGACCGCTACGGCGACGAACCCGGCGATGAGCCTCACGGCGAGCGGGCCGCGCACGAGGCGACGACGGTCAGCGGTCACGATCGAGGCCCAGTCGGTAGCCGACACCTGTGACGGTCTGCACGATCGTCGGTTGGGTCTGGTCGGGTTCGATCTTGCGGCGCAGGTTCTTCACATGGGAGTCGACGGTGCGTTCGTAACCGTCGAACTCGTAGCCGCGGACCCGGTTGATCAGCTCGTAGCGCGAGCACACCCGGCCCGGTTGGGCGGCCAGCGCGAGGAGCACACCCCATTCGGTGGGGGTCAACTCCACCAGCTCGCCGTTCACGGTGACCCGCCGGGTGGCTTCGTCGATGGTCAACGTTCCGCCGCCGAACGACTCCGCCGATTCGTCCACGCTGGACGACCGTCCGCGGCGAAGGATCGCGCCCACCCGCAGCACGAGCTCGCGAGGGCTGAACGGTTTGGTGACGTAGTCATCGGCACCGACTTCGAGGCCGTGGATGCGGTCGCGTTCGTCGACCTTGGCGGTGAGCATCAGGATCGGGACGTCGCTCGACTTCCGGATCTCGGTGGCGACTTCCTCGCCGGTGATGTCGGGCAGGCGCAGGTCCAAGACGATGAGATCGACCGCAGTGTGCCCGGCGATCTCCAGTGCCTCGGCACCGCTGCCGGCGGTGAGAACCTGGTGGCCTTCGTGTTCGAGGTAACGGCGCACGAGATCGCGGATGCGGACCTCGTCGTCGACCACCAACACCACTGCCATGTCTGTCTCGCTCCTTCTGTGTCGACGGTACTCGCAGCAGTCAGGCCCGGTAGGAGAACACGGTCGCCATCCCCGTCTCCAAGTGGTACGTGTTGTGGCAGTGCAGCATCCACTGCCCGGGGTTGTCAGCGGCGATGTCGACCTCGGCCGTGCTCATTGGCAGCACGTTCACCGTGTCCTTGCGCGCGGTTCCATCACCGACCATCTGGAACGTGTGGCCGTGGAGGTGGACCGGGTGGAACATCATCGTCTGGTTGACGATCCGCAAGCGCAGGCGCTCGCCCTCCGTCACCGTGATGGGTGCCGAGTCCGGGAAGCTCTTGCCGTCGATGCCGTGCACGTACCCCGAGCCGTTCGCCGTGAGGTGGATGGTGGTCGAGCGGTCGGGGCGCTTCGCGGGTAGACGAACGGCATCCGTGGCGACGAGGTCGCTGTAGAACAGTTCGCGACCCGACAACTCCGTCGGGCGTGATCCGACCGTGGGGGCTGTCGCAGTGCTGCTGGTCCGAAGAATGGCTTCACCAGCGGGATCGGACTTGCCCTCGGGGACGGCGATGATCGGGAACGAACCGGAAGCCGCCGTCACGATCACGTCATACCGCTCGCCCATTCCGAGCACGACGGTGTCGACCTCCACCAGGTTCACCGGGAACCCATCAGCATGCGTGACCGTCAAGCGGTGTCCGCCGATGGCGACGCGGTAGGCGGTGTCGGAGCCGGCGTTGATCAACCGGATCCGTACCCGTTGACCAGGCTTGGCGTCGATCGTCTCCCGCTCCGTCGGCGCACGACCGTTGATCACGTGCAGCGGATAGGCAACATCGCCGGTCAAGCCGCCCATCATCGAACCCATCCCACCCGAACCCATGTTGCCCATGTCGCCCGTCCCACCCGACGAGCCCATGTTGCCCATATGCCCGGGGTGGCCGCCGCTGCTCTGCAGTTCCGCGAGCACGTCCTGCTGGGTGCGGCCGTAGCCGTCAAGCCAGTCATCGAGCATCAGCGTCACATCGACATCGGACGCGACCGGATCGTTCGGGTCCTCCACGACCAGCGGCGCATACAGACCACGGTCCAACTCGAGGCCCATGTGGGGATGGAACCAGTAGGTCCCGGCGTCGGGGACTGTGAAGCGGTATGTGAACTTCCCCGACGGCTCGACCGACATCTGGGTCAGGTCGTGCACGCCGTCCATGTCGTTGCGCAACGCGATGCCGTGCCAGTGCAGTGTGTTCCCCGACGTCAGATCATTCATGAACGTCGCCTGTATCAGATCGCCGACCTTCGCTCTGATCCCGCCGGCGCCGGGGCGATCGCCGAACGCCCACGTCGACACGTCGCGTCCGCCGATGTTCACCGTGACAGGCGCCGCCGTGAGTGTCGACGAGACCGTCGCCGCGCCCGGCTTGCGGCGAAGCGCGTCACGACGTTCGATCGCCGGGTCGGCCGCATCCACCAGCGAACCGCCAGGTCCCAACGTCGTCGTCCCGGAGCCGCACGCGGCGAGTACGAGCACGCTGCCTCCGGCGATCAACATCTCCCGTCGCGACAACATCCGCATCTCGGTTCCTTTCTGAGGCCGCGCCAGCGGTTGCCGCGATCGACTGGCCACACGATGCCGGGCCGGTGTGGAGATCCTGTGGAGACTGCGTGGAGACAATCCACTGTTCGGCGAGCCGGCAAGTAGGGCGGCTTCGCCGGACCTACTGTCAAGGGTAGGAAAACCTACGGAGGTGCACCATGCACAACGGCAACTGGAACGACGGAATGGGCAACGGCAACTGGTGGTGGATCCCCATGATGATCATGATGGTCGCCTTCTGGGGCGGCCTCATCTGGATCGGCGTGACGCTGCTCAAGCGCAACCACACCCCGCAACCCCACGCATCCGCAGCGCCGCCAATGGCGGCCGGGCCGGTGGCGATAGCGTCGAAGCCCACCGCTCAGGAGATCCTGTCCGAACGCCTCGCCCGTGGCGAAATCGAAATCGACGACTATCTGAAGCGCGTCGAGGCGCTGCGCACCCCGCCCACCACGTGACCCACATGAGGTTCGATGGTGGCAGGGGTGTCACGAAGGGACCGGTCCTCACGGAATGATACCCCTAGGGGTATCATTTGATCGAGTGACACGCCACGCAAGGAGCCTGATTCACATGTTCTTCCGTCCAGCCTCCCCGCGGTCGACGCCCTCACCACTACCACCGACACGACGGGCCTGTGAGCTCGCGCTGCGATGACCACCGACCTTCGCGAACAGTTCCCGTACCGATCGCTGCTAGCGGTGTGCGCGCACCCCGATGACGAGTCGTTCGGTCTCGGCGCGGTCATCTCCACTCTCCGGGAGGCCGGCGTAGCAACGAGTCTGCTGTGCTTCACCCACGGCGAAGCCTCCACACTCGGCGCGAGCACCGACGAGCTGACCAGGCGGCGAGCCGACGAGCTGACCGCAGCTGCCGACGTCCTCGGACTTGGTTCGGTGAGCCTGCACTCATACCCGGACGGTCACCTCACGGAGGTGCCCGTCGAGAACCTCTGCGCTCGGCTCGACTCGTTCGTCGACGCTGGCGACTTCGATTGTCTTCTCGCGTTCGATGAAGGCGGCATCACCGGCCACCCCGACCATCGACAAGCCACCACTGCGGCCCGGACCGTGGCTCATCGCCGCGGCCTCCCCTTGCTCGCCTGGACATTGACCCGGGCCGTCGCCGACGCGCTGAACGAGGAGTTCCGAGCTGACTTCGTCGGGCGCGAACTCTCCGAGATCGACATCACCCTCGACGTGGATCGCACCGTGCAACGCGACGCGATCTCGTGCCACGCAAGCCAATCCGCGGACAACCCGGTGCTGCGCCGCCGACTCTCCTTGCAGGGCAACACCGAGGTGCTCGTGTGGCTGGCCCACCGGCCTTGCGTCGGCGACAGCCAAGCGTGACCTCACGCCCGATCACCATCTGCATTGGGATTGGACGCCGAACCGCTTGAGGACCAGCGACGTCGGGCACGCTCGGAGCAGTACGTAGGACCACTGGTTCACACCGACGAAGGCGGTGAGCAGCAGGAACCACGGACTTGCGACCGCGGCTAGGAGCACGCTGAGCAGAGTGACGGTTCCTGCCATTGCAAACAGGATTCGTTCGAGCGGCCAGCGGGTCGGTCGCGTCGTGGCGTTGGTTGTGGTGTTCGTGGTCATTGTGTCCTCGGCAATCAGTGGTTGAAGTTCACGTGGGGAAGGATCTTGAGCAGCCACTTCGGGGCGTACCAGTTCTTCTCGCCGAGCAGGGCCATGGTGGCCGGGACGAGCATCACGCGCACGACGGTGGCATCGAGCAGCACGGCCATGGCAAGTGTGAGGCCGAGCTCGGTGGGCGGGATGGGCCCGGTCACACCGAAGGCGATGAAGACGATGATCATGATCACTGCGGCGTTGGTGATCGGGCGGCCGGTTCGTGCGATGCCTTCACCGATGGCCCGGCGGGTGTCGCCGGTGGCTTGATAGCGCTCCTTGATGGCGGCCAACAGGAACAATTGGTAGTCCATGGAGAGGCCGAACAGCAGGGCGAAGAAGAACAGCGGCGCCCAGGCGTCGACGAAACCCTGGGAGTGGAACCCGATGAGTGACGATCCAACGCCGTGTTGGAACACGAGGGTGGCGAAGCCGAAGGCTGCGCCGACGGTGACGAGGTTCATCAGGATCGAGAAGGTGGCGATGACGATGCTGCGGAACACCACGAGCAGCAACAGGAACGCAACGATCAGGATGATGCCGATGGCGTAGGGCGCTCGGCCGGTGAGCACGCTGGTGAGGTCGTGGTTCTGCGCGGCCGGCCCGCCGACCAGCGCGTTCGGCACCTTCGTGTCCAGTTGGCCGCGCAGGTGGTCGACCAGGTCGGATGTCGCTGGGTTGTCGATGGCGGTGCCGGGGATGACACGAACGACGACGCGTCCGGTTGTCGCCAACTGGGTGACGATGCGGGCGTCGACGACGTTCGGAATGGCGGTTGCGGTGGAGACGACAGTCTGTGCGTCCTTGGCGTCGACGGTGATGAAGGCGGGTGCAGCGGCTCCCGGCCCGAAGTCCTTGATGAGTTGTTCGTATCCGTCGCGGCTGGTGCGACCGGCGTCGACCACCCGGGCGCCGGGCATACCCAGCTTCATCCCGAACGACGGCACGATCAGTGCGCCGAGCACGACGAGCCCGATGGCCAGGACCATTCCGGGGCGGCGCAGAGCAACGCCGGTCCACTTGGCCCAGCGGCCTTCGGCTTCGATGTCGGGGTCCTTCTTGCCACGGGACACGAGCACCTTGTCGCCCATCGCGATGAGCACGGCGGGCAGCAGGGTGAGCGCCGCAAGCGCGACGGCGATGACCGAGATGATCATGCCCAGGGCCATGGTCCGGAACACCATGACCGGCACCAGGAACACGGCCGACAACGACAGCACGACGGTGAGCGCCGACAGGAAGACGGCTTTACCAGAGGTCGACATGGTGTTTTCGATGGCGGCGATGGGGTCCTTGCCCTCCAGGCGTTCCTCTCGGTAGCGACTGACGATGAACAGGCTGTAGTCGATGCCAACCGCGAGGCCGATCATCATCGAGAAGTTCATCGACCACACCGACACCGGCGTGATCCACGAGATCATGTGCAGGGTCGCGAAGCCGGTCGCGATACCCGCGATTGCAAGCAGCAGCGGGATGCCGGCGGCCAACATGGCACCGAACGCGACGAACAGCATGATCAACGTCGGCAACCCGGACAACAGCTCGGCCTTGTGCAACGCCTCTTCGTTCATCTTGTTGAAGTCGCTCCACACCGGCCACTCGCCGGTGACGTTCGCCGTCGAACCGGCGGGCACGTCGAGTCCCTTCACGAACTGGCCCAGCTCCCCTGCGGCCACAGGTCGGTCGGCATCGACACCGACCTTCTGCTCGACAGGGATCAGCGCGGTGAGGCCATCACGGGAGATCATCCCCGCTTCGGGCGGCAGCAGCAGCGGATTCACCACCGACAACACCTTGGGTCCGTTGCCGAGTTGCTCGACCAACGCCGTCACCCCGCTGGGGTCCTTGGAAATCGGCGTGGTCTGGTGGAACACCACCACCGGATTCTCGGCGCCCAATGCCGGAAAGTCCTTGCGGAGCTCCATCCGAACCATCTCCGCCGTCGAGCCCTTCGCATCCCAGCCGGCACCCGACAGCGACTTGGTGAGTGTGAGTGCCAGTGGAGCGGATCCAAGGGTGACCAGTAGCCACACCACGATGACCATGCGACGGTGCCGAGCCATCGACGCGGCGAGGCGCGAGAACAGAGCCCGCTCGTCGGGCGCGGGGGACGGCTCGTGGCCGGGAGGCAATGAAGTATCGATAGCTACGCTCACAGGGGTCTCCTCGGTCGGACGAAATCTCCGCCGAACTATACCCCCAGGGGTATCAGTTACCAACCTCGTTGAATACACCCCTGGGGTATATGCATGTGCGTGCCGGCACTCGATCGACCGCACTTCGTGTGCGGTGGGATCCAAGTCGTCTATTGTGCGAAGCGATTCGTGCACTCTTGATGGGAAGGTGTCGACGATGGTCGGTTGGGGTGGGATCGACAGGTCTCAGTGCGGCTTCCGGATCGTCGCTTCCCGATGGTGAGCGCCAAGGGTCTCGAACGGTGGCTGCCGGGTCTCTCGGTGGCCAAGAGTTACGAACGGTCGTGGCTGCGAACCGACGTGGTGGCTGGCATCGCCGTCACGGCCCTGCTCATCCCGGCCGGCATGGGCTATGCGCAGGCCGCCGGGCTGCCGCCCGAGACCGGGTTGTACGCGACGATCATTCCATTGCTGGTCTACGCGTTGGTGGGTCCGTCGCGGATCCTGGTCCTGGGTCCGGACTCGTCGCTGGCGCCAATCATCGCGGCCACACTCCTGCCCCTGGCCGCAGGTGACGCGCAACGGGCCGTCGCCTTGGCGGGCCTGTTGGCGATCCTCATGGGCGCGGCGCTGGCCGTCGGCGGGATCCTCCGCCTGGGGTTCGTGACCGACCTACTCTCCAAGCCAATCCGGGTCGGATACCTCAACGGAATCGCGCTCGTCGTGATCGTCAGCCAGGTGCCCAAGCTGCTTGGGTTCTCGATCAAAGGCGAGTCGATCATCCAAGACGTCCGCCGGACCATGGAAGGCATCACAGACGGCCGGGTCAATCGAACGGCGTTGCTGATCGGACTGGCGTCGATCGTCGTGATCCTCATCCCGAAACTTCTCCGGAGCCGAGTTCCCGGGGTGCTGATCGCCGTCGTGGGCGCCATCGTCGCAGTCGCGGCCTTCGGATGGGCGCACGAACTGCCCGTCGTGGGTGCGCTTCCCCGGGGACTGCCCGCCCCGGCGCTGTCGGGGCTCTCGTGGGGGGACGTGGGCTCGCTCATCGGGCCCGCACTCGGCATCGCGCTCATCGCTTTTGCCGACACGGGCGTACTGTCACGGACCTTCGCGGCGCGTCACGGCCAGACCGTCGACGGCAGCAAGGAGATGGGAGCCGTCGGCGTCGCCAATGTGGCCGCGGGCCTGCTCGGCGGGTTCCCCGTGTCAGCCAGCGCTTCGCGTACCCCGGTCGCGGAGCAGGCCGGCGCCAGGACGCAGTTGGTCGGTGTGATCGGCGCCCTGATGATCGTGGCGTTCATCGTGGTGGCACCCGGGGTCACGCAATACCTCCCATCGGCCACGTTGGCGGCCGTGGTCATCGTGGCTGCGTCGTCACTGATCGATCTCCGAACCTTCCGACGGATGCTGCGGATGGACCTCGTCGAAGGGCTCCTTTCGCTGGCCGCCTTCCTCGGCGTGGCCCTCATCGGCGTCCTTCAGGGCATCATCATCGCCATCGCGCTCTCGTTCATCGCCTTCGTGAAACGAGAGTGGCGGCCCTACCGGACCGAGCTGGTCCGAGTTCGGGGGATGCGGGGCTACCACGACGTGACCCGGTATCCCGACGGCGACCGTATCCCCGGGGTGGTGATCGTCCGCTTCGACGCCCCGCTGTTCTTCGCCAATGGCGGCATGTTCAACCACTTCGTCCGACAAGTGGTCGCCGATTCGGGGTCCGAGGTCCACACGGTGATCCTGGCCGCCGAGCCGATCACCGCCATCGACACCACCGCCGCGGACGAACTGGTCGAGCTCGACGACTTCCTGGCCTCCAAAGGAGTGAGGCTGCTGATTGCTGAGCTGAAGGACCCCGTCAAAGACCAATGTCGCCGCTACGGCCTCAACGAACAGTTCGGCCCCGAACGGTTCTACCCCACCGTCGGCGCCGCGGTGGACGAACTCACCGGCAACCTTCGCTCCGACATCGACCCCGCCGGGAGCCCGCCGACCGAGGAGCACTGAAGCGGAGCCGCGCCCCGCCTGCCAGCGAACCTCCTCCCCGTGTGGAGCCGGTCAGCGTGTAGGAATTGCGGCTAACGCAGTGGCCAGCCGCTGGGCAGCGTCGGACGCCAGTTCCTGGAAGTCCTCACCGGTCATGAAATCCTGGGGGTCGACGGTGGTGATCTTGGTGCCATGACCGGTGTTCACTTCTTCCCAGGCGGGGCGAAGCGGGCGAGCCCGAGCTCTACTTCGATCGCGTGACGCGGCCGCGCGCCCACCGCTTGTTTGGTGAGCTTGCCGTCCTCGAACAGGCCGATGGTGGGGATGCCACGAATGCCGTAGCGGGCGGCCACTGCCTGGTTCGCGTCGACGTCGACCTTCACGACCTTGATGGCCGAGCCATACTGCTGGGCCAGCGCCTCGACCTCGGGGGCTACGGCGCGGCACGGACCGCACCAGGCAGCCCAGAAGTCGACCACCACGGGCACCGTGGAGTCGAGCACCTCTCGCTGAAAGCTCGCCTGATCGTCTGCCTTGGTCATCGTGGACATGTCCAATCCTCTCGGGATGTGAGGACCCATGGGGATCCGATACTCTCTCCCTAACCGATACCCCCACGGGTATATTCCCCCACTATGGCGACAACGTCGGGTCAGTCCAGACTCACAGGACGAGCCGAGGAAGCCCACCCGACCCAGACGGGCAGCACTCCTGGTCAGCGCCGTCGAACACGGTCGAGAAGCGAACAACGCTTCTCGACTGGTGCGGTGGGCTTCGACCCGCCGGTGCGGCATTGACACCGCTCAGCCTTCGGAACGTCGCCGAGAACTTGTTCGACGTGAGCGCCACAACCCGCCCACGTCGGCCGCTGACAGGTCCGACATTTCACTCGTCTGCACATACCCCTAAGGGTATCGAGCTTCGCGTGGGTTGAAACCGGGCCCGCGTGCTTCCGCGGAATGCCGCCCGAGGGAAGGCGGGTCAGGCCAGCTTCATGAACATCTTCTGGACGTCCTCGAGCGCGTAGCCCTCGGCAGCGGCACGTTCCGGATCAGACACACACCACGTCAACCCAGCGGCAACGAGCAGGAAGCCGGCCTGCTCGAGCGCCTTGGTCACGGCGGACAACTGCGTGAGGATCTCACGACAGTCGCGACCCTCCGCGAGCATCTGCTGGACGCCACGAACCTGCCCCTCTGCGCGCTTGAGGCGCTTGGTCAACCCAATAATCGTGTCCTCAGGTAGCTCCATGGCTGATCCTTCCTTCCGTTCGATCGACAACGCTCAGTATACGGGGAGGGGTATCTACGGCAGGCCCGGTGCACGTGACGAAATGCCACAGAATGAGCACTGCATCACACCCGTTGTGACTCAGTTTGTTGATCGGCGAGATCCGTCGGTCCGTCATGGTTCGTCCTGGTACGTGATGGTGCGGTCGATCCGGTGCCCGGGATCGACGAGGATTTCGCGTCTGATTCGGTGCAGGTCGTCGATCCACAGCTGGTGCCATGTTCCGCTTCCGGTGACGATGAACGCAATCACGGTCAGTCCGCCGTCGGCGGGAAGCTGATAGATGTCGTCGGCGCCGTTGCTGAATGGTGATGCGGAGATGTAGTCGTCGCCGGTCGTGGTCAGGTCGCCTGGACCGAATGTTGCGTCGGGTCCGCTGCTGATCGTTTCGGTGACGGTGACCGCGCCCGCTGCTCTGGTCGCGGCGACGGCCTGGGAGAGTAGATCGGTGGCGTCGGGGCCAGGGGGCCAATTGACGTCGAGTTGGGCGTCGCCGCCGTCGGCGTCGGGGTTGGTGACGGTGACGGTGAGGTGGGTGATGCCGTTGGACCAGCGGTGGGCGATGTCGAAACATCCCGGTCCGCAGGATCGGGGTTCGAGATCGAAGCTGGTGCCGTCGGGTTCGGTCCCGAAGAAGGTCGACGTTTGTCGTTGGCTGGGCTGTCCACCCGGTGGCAGCACGGTGATGTGCAGCCGATCGGCGGCGGCGGCGACGAGCACCTGGTGGCTCCCGGCAAGATCGGCGGTGAACGTGGTTGGGTCGGGAAGCGGTGCTGCGGCGAGTTCGACGCGGCCGAGGCCGGCGGTTGGTGCAGTGGTGGACAGCAACGCACTCGCCGCAAGGACAGCGAGCAGGACGACCGTTTCGATCGCGGTGTAGCGGGCGAGCGATCGGATGCGTGCCCCGGTTGCCGGGATTCCGCGCCTTCTCGCGATCAGCGCGACACCGATCGCAATCGTGACGAGGACGACTTTGACGAGCAGGATACGGCCGTACAGGGTGTCGACCAGATCGCCGAACCGGGAGAGTTCGGAGATGGCGACGACCACACCGATCCCGACGGTCGTGATGGCTGCAACCACAGCGGCCGCCGCGTAGCGGGACGGACCCGGCTCGATCGTGTCGGCGGTTGCCTGACTCCGGCGCGCGATCATCGCCAGCTGTGTCAGTGCACCGAGCCATGCGCCTGCGACGAGAAGGTGCGCGGCGGCGGCCGGTGTGGCCCACCAGGCGCTCGCGTCGGGAGCGTGCCCGCGAACGGCGACCAGCCCGCCGGCGAGAGCGACCGGTACAAACGCGATGGATCTCACTCGCTGGCGTTGGACCATCAGCAGCGCGATCGAGAGCAACGCGGCGATTGCGACGTTGGCGTGGTCGGCCCGAGTGGTGAGCGCGGCGGCCCAATGGGCTGGATCGCCCAGTTGCTTGGCACGGTGCACCGCGAGCCCGACGCTGCCGAGCGCGCCGGCCAACCCAACAGCGACCGCTGCGGTGACAACGGGTGAGCGGATGGATCGATGGGTGTTGGTCCAGACGAACCGTTCGCTGAGCAACCCCCCGAACGCGATGGCCAATCCAACCAACAACGCGAACGTCGCCAACGCGTCAGCCCACTGCGTCGGTCCCGACCACGACCGGTTGGTCACGGCCGCTCCGGGCGGCAGGCCGACGCCGACGGCAAACACGAACTCACCCTCGGTCGTGTGGTCGTCTTCGGCGACGACTCGCCAGGTGACTTGATACACGCCATCAATCAGTTTCGGCAGGCTCGCCCGGAGCCGGAACGTATCGCCGTCTGGTCCGATCGACAGCGGCGCAATGCTCGTGCCGTTCCCGTCGCGGATCGACAGGGTCGAGCCCGAAGCGACTGCTTCGGTGAAATCCAGCACGATCTCGCCAGGCGCATTCGTGAGGCGAGCGCCCGGCGAAGGCGAGGAACGAACCAGAAAGGTATGCGCGTGCGCGACAGTTGCCGACAACCCAACCGCACCCGTCAGGACCAGCGCGACGAACACGGTCCGCAAGCATGTTCTGCTCACGGCCTCTTCCAGGTGACGCCGTCGTCCGTGCTGACCCACACCGTCACGGCGTTGCCGCCGTGAACCCCGGAGTACAGCGTTCCGGTTGGGCCGGCCTCGACAAGTGTGGTCCCGGATGGCACGCTCATGGCTGCCCAGGTGTTGCCGCCGTCGTTGCTGCGTTGGGGTGTGGGGCCGCCCGATGCGTAGAGGGTGACCAACCCGTCGGGGCTGCTCACCCATGACGTGGCGTCACTGCCAAGTGGCGTCCAGGTTCGTCCGCCGTCATATGAGGCGGTCGCGCCGAACTGCACGTCGGCCGCGACGAGGTGTGCAGGATCTACGGGGTCCACCAGGATCCGTCCGAAGAACGATTGACCGCTCGTCGACGTCAGCGTTGTCCACGTCATGCCTTCATCGGTAGACCCGGCAACACCGAGTCCCGGCCCAGCCGCATACAGCATCTGACCGGCACCCCCAAAGGCGTGAACGTCGGTGTCGGCCAAACCGGCGTTTCGGCGTTTGAACGTGGTGCCGCCGTCGACCGAGAGGTTGAGACCTGGATGGCCCGATACCCACGTCTTGCCAGGCCCGATCAGCCACCCCATCGCGTCCGCATCATTGAGGGCGACGACTGCCATCCACGTCTTGCCGCCGTCGTCTGACCGGGACACGTTCGTGTGTCCGCCGACGTAGATCCGGCCGGCCGTCAACGGGTCGGCAACGAGCGAATGGAAATCTCCGCCCGTCACCCCGCCCGTCACCCCGCCCGAACTGCCGGTCGCAGGCTGGGAGCCGCCGGCCGCGCAGCCGGCGAGCGCGAAAAGCGTGACCGCCACCGAACACGAGGTCCTCGAGAATGAGCGCGCGCCAGGCCGCCTCATGACGGCGACCCGGAACGGAATGGTCTGCAACGGGTGGCATTTCCTGGTGCGCATGCCACGCGTGCAGAACCACATCATCAAGCCACAACCTGCCACCGGGAGCAGGGACACAAAGAACAACATCATCTTTCTCCTTGATTTTGAACGAGCCGTCACGGCTCGTATCCGACCTGAAACAGCGCGCCGGTCAGGGCGCGGAGGTGAAAAGGGGCGCGGTAGCGCCGTCAGGTCAAACGAGGAGGTCGAAACAGTGACGAACCGATCGACTGGTCGACGAACAGCGAATACGACATCCGAAGTCGACTCGTAGTCAGCGATCGCCTCACAGCCGCGACGACACTGAGAAGCGCGACACCCGCGAGGCACGTCGTCAGGCACATGCTGACCGGCGGCATCGACGAGCACTCGACGGTGCACCGCACCTCGGCGGTCTGGCCAGAGCCGACAACAGTGGTTGCGCTCGTCATCTCGCTCATCGCCATACGCATCGGCAGGCCAAGCAAGGCCACCAATGCCACGACGACAACGCTCAACCTTTGCATACACCCCGGACACTACCGAAACGAGCATCTACGCGCACAGGCAAGTCGGGCCGTCGAGTCAGGGTTCAATGAGGACCACCACCCTCAGCCATCAACCCGCTCGGCGGTGAGTCCGATGGCTGCTGCGGTGATGAGTAGCGCGGCGGCGACGAGGTACACCCAGCGCACGTCGATGGTGTCTGTGAGGAGTGCTCCGGCGGCGAGGGAGACGAGGCGGGTTGCGTTCCAGATGACGTCGAAGAAGGCGGTGGCGCGTCCTCGGATCTGGCGCGGGACGGCGCGTTGGAGGGTGGTCTGGTAGGCGACCATGCCGGTGGAGGTTGACATGCCGTAGATGACGAGCGCCCCGCCGGCGATGAGCGGGTTGGTGACTGTTGCGAGGGTGAGGTCGACTGCACCGCGCACGAGGTAGGGGCCGAACAGCCAGCGTCGGTCGCCGGCGCGGATGAACCGCCGGAGCAGAGCGGGCCCGATGGCTGCGCCGATGCCGATGGTGGCGAGCAGGATTCCGAATCCGCGTGCCCCGACTCCCAGGCGTCGTTCGGCGAGGATGACCAGCAGGCCACTTGTCGCCCCGGCCGACAGTGAGGCAAGGACCTGGACGATGCCGAGTCGGCGCAGCAACGGGTTGGCTCGCACCGCAGCGATTCCGGCGAGAGCACGTTTGGATCCGGCCACTTCGATGCTCGCCGGGGTGCGCCCGGCGCGTACGCCGACCAGGAGAAGTGCGGATGCGACGAAGGTGGCTGCATTGATCGCGAACGCGACTCGGGCTCCGCCACCGATCGCGATGATCAGCCCGGCGGCCGGGGCGAGCGCAATTTGGGCGATGACGGCCACGCTCCACAGGGCGCTGTTGGCGGTGATCAGGTCGGTGTCGTCGACGACATCTGGAAGTAGCGAGGTGGCGGCAGGGTTGAAGACTGTTGCCGCGGCGCTGAGAACGAAGGCTGCTGCGAACACGGCGGTCACGGACCCGATGGCGAAGATCAGGCTCGCGGCTGCGGCGGCGCGTATGAGGTCGGCGCTGACCATCAGTTGACGTCTCGGCATTCTGTCTGCGGCGAGCCCAGCGAAGGGCCCGATCAGCAACACCGGGAGCACCTCGAACATGACGGCGCCGGCCACTCCTCGACCGGACCCGGTGAGTTGGAAGACGAGCACGACGATGGCGACAGTGTTGAACGCGTCACCCGCGCGTGAGACGGCATGGGCCAGGAACAGGCGCCGGAATTGCGGGTTGCGACGCAGCAGGTTCAGCACGCCGACCCCAGGCGTTGGCCGCTGGTGGTCAACCGTGCGTGTCGATGTAGGCGGTGATGGCGCTGTTGAGGGTGTCGGTGTCGCCGATGATCGGGTCGCCGAATGCGAGGGGTTGGGGTGTGTCGTTCCAGAGCGCCTTGTCGTCGAACAGCACGTAGGCGTCCCATAGGATTGGTTGTTCGCCGAGCCCGTGGTCGGCGAGCCATGTGCCCAACGTGCGGTCGTTGTCCCAGTAGCGGGTGACCCGAGGGTCGGTGAACAAGTCGTTGGGGATCGCGGCTTGTTCGTCGCCGGGCAGCATCGGCATCCACACCGCGTAGATCCGTATGTCGAGGTTCGGGTATTTGTCGAGGATGTTCTGTGAGACCCAACTGGCCCCCGCGAGGCAGCCGCCTCAAGTGGGTGAGATCGGCAGGATCAACCTTGCCGTGCCGGTGTCGGCATCGAACGCGGCAGCGAATTGTTCAACGCTGTTCAACGCGACGACCGGGGCGGTAGCAGCCTGCGCCGCGGCAGGCCGATCACTGCTCTGGCCGGCGCACGCCGACATCGCTACCGCGACGGCGATGGCAAGCGCGGCGAGGCGGGGACGGTTCATGAGATGCGCTCCGATGTATCGATCACGGGTTGAAATTCTTTCGTCGGCCGATGGCGTCGCCAGGCGATGACCGCAACAGCCACGACCACGGCAGCGGTTGTGAGGATGACCCCGCCACGTTCTTGCGCCCACCGTCGGACTTCGGCGGTGAACCGGAGGACGCGACCAACGACCGGGTCGGAGGACAGGGTGGAGGTTCGTCCGTACTTGATCCGCCACCAGTAGTAGCTGAGGTAGCTGCCGGCGACCAGCAGCATCGCGCCCGAAGCACGCGACAGCCACGGCAGCGTCGTGCGTAGGACTCGGGTGAGGCCATGGCGGGCGAACGCGGCGGTGACTGCGAGGGCCATCATCACCACCCCCATCCCGGCGCCGAAGGCGGCGAACACGGCCAATGATGACGCGGTCCCGTCGGACGTGAGCGAGGCGGCGACAAGCGTCAAGAACAGCGGCAGCGTGCAACCAAGCGAGGCCAGCCCGTAGCCGGCGCCGAAGACGACAACCGCGGCACGTGATCGTCCATCGCGGTGCGCGCCCGGGGCGTGCGCGAGTCGCACTGTCTTGCCGGCCAATGCGGTCGCGCCGACGATCACGAGTAGCGCTCCGACTGCGAGACCGACCCACGGAATGAGCCGTGCGACGGCGTTGGCGCCGAGGGTGATCGGCAGGCCGATCAAGGTGAACACACCGAGGAACCCGGCGGTGACGAGCAGCCCGATCTGGAGACCCTGAGCGACACGTGAGGCGGCCGACGGGAGCCGGGAGTCGTCGGTGCCGACATAGAACGACAGGAACGCCGGCAGCAGCGGGAACCCGCACGGGTTCAGCACCGACAACGCGCCGGTGATCGCAGCCAGCGACAACGAAACGCTACCCACCAGCGACACCCCCGCTGAACTGTTGTCGGGCCACGGTCACGGCACGATGTATCGCTGGCAGGCAGCAGACCCCGGACGGGTTGAGATGCTCGCACGCGCAAAGTCCATCGGCGACCGCAGCTTTCACAGCGGCCTTGATGATGCTCGACCCGTCATGTGTGGTGACATCGATGCGGATGTCGTCGGCGGTATGCGCAAAACAGAAACACACCGGCGTCGGCTTCGCCAGCGCCTTGGCGCCGACCTTGCAGATCACCTCACGGTCGTCGACGACGTCGTCGCCGAGGAAGAACACGATCTCGCACGCCAGGTTCGGACAGTACCGCCACCGACCAGCAACAGCGGTCGGTCGATGCGCCCACACCGGCGCCGCGCCGACCACCACACCCGGATCACCACTCAGCGGACACAACGCGAGGCCATCCACGCCGATGGTCAAGATGCCCGACGCCGACACCGATCGGGGACTCCTCGGAACGCAACAGTCCTCGGGCGCCTCAGGGTTCACCCTGCCACCGTAAACCTTCTACTATGGGAGAAGGTCAAGGGGTAACCTGCAGCCCATGCGAATCGGAGAGCTCGCCACCCAGTCAGGTCACCCGACGCGGACCATTCGCTTCTACGAGACACGCGGGCTACTGCCCGAACCAACCCGAACCGCAAACGGCTACCGCACCTACAACCAGGCCGACCGCGACCGCCTCGAGTTCATCCGTAACGCCCAAACCGCCGGACTCACCCTCGCCGAAATCGCCAGCATTCTCCACCTCCGCGACGAAGGCACCACTCCCTGCAGCCACGTCAACGAACTCCTCGACACCAAACTCGCCGACGTCCAACAACGCCTCGACCAACTCACCGTCCTCCGCGCAGAGCTACATCAACTCGTCGACCGCGCACGCACACTCGACCCCGCCGACTGCACCACCGGCGACATCTGCCACATCCTGCGCCCAGCCCTTCCGACCTGACCAATCTGGATGGATCGTCGTCGGCCATCGCCGCAGGCCCGCCAACGAAGACGGGACCGGGGTCGCTCGGCGAGAACCAACTGGTGTGCAACATCTCGAATCACTACAGGAACGGCAGGATCACCCTGTTCGAAGTGGTCAAGTGATCGAACCGGCTTCCGATGACGCCAGGCCGCGACATCCGGACGAACTTTGGCTCGTCGGCGTCGATCGCGAAGTGGCATGGAGATGACGATGGGTCGGACCGTGGAGTACGAGGCGACCAGATCGTCGTGCCAGCTGGGGCAGTCACGGGCGAGTGCACCGATGACGAGTTCCGGCGAGCAGTCGACGTTCTTCAAGTTGACCCCGAGGAGGTGAACACCTCCGACCAGTGCTGTTGATTGCTTGACTGATTGCGGCGGTCGGCTCATGCTAAATCTCTCGGCATGCCGGGCCCGCCAGTCGGCCAGCTGTAGAAGGAACCATCATGAGCGCACGTCCGGAACAACTCCCGTCGGCCGCCGTCACGCGGGGCTTCTACGCCCGGCGGATCTTTCCGCCGATCATGAACGCGCTCATGAACACCGCCGAGACGCGACGGATCCGTGAGCGCGTGTGCGCAGGATTGGCCGGCGAGGTACTCGAGCTGGGCTTCGGCACGGGCCACAACGTGCCGTATTTGCCCAGCGGCGTGACACGCCTTCTCGCCGTCGATCCGATGGAGGAGGGACGCAAGCTCGCCGCTGAACGGCTCGCCGCCACCGACATCGACGTGGAGTTCGTGGGGCTCGACGGGCAGCAGTTGGTGCTCCCGGACGATTCCGTGGACGCAGCGCTCTCGACGTGGACCTTGTGCTCGATCCCCGACCCGGTCGCGGCCGTACGCGAGGTGGCGCGCGTGCTGCGACCCGGTGGGACGCTGCATTTTGTCGAGCACGGGCTGTCGCCAGATCTCAAGGTGCAGAAGTGGCAGCACCGGCTGAACCCAATCCAGAACCGGGTCGCGTGTGGCTGCAACATCCAACGCGACATTCCCGCCATCATCGAGGCAGGCGGAATGCGGCTCGACTCGATGGAGCAGTACCACGCCAAGGGCGACCCCAAGGTGCTCGGGTGGACGTTCGAGGGGCGAGCCTCTTTGCCGCTAGATGCGCATTAGGTGCGGTGACGACCGACCGCAAGGTGCCCGTTGACGTGCGCGCTCCACACGTCGTTGGCGACTCGGCCAGCGGGCCTGCCCCGTCGTAGCCAGACTTTCCGCGAACGGGCTGATCACGTTGTACCGTTTCTCGCGGTCGCTGTGGCGGCAACCGTGCGCCAGGCAGTGTGAGATCAGGTGGCGTGAGCGTCGATCTCGGCCAGCACCTGACCGATGATCTTCGTTGCCGTGTGCGGTGGCAGCTCATCGCCACCCTCGGCGTCGGCCACCTCTGAAGCGAACGCCTTCACCGATGGGGTACCGCCGATCAGCACGTGACGCAGTGCCTCGGCGCCGGCCTCGGCATCGTCCAACGATTCGACGGCCTCGGCGACGTGTTCCGGATCTTCGGCGACCGCGTGCACCACGTGCATGGCCTGCTCGCGACCCGACGCCGTGGACACGACGTCGTGATCGGGGTTCTGTGCGGCGTCCCACCGGGCCAGGGCCTCGATGTAGCCGCCCTCACCGGGACGAATAACCTTCGTGGTCTCCGCAGCCTCGACTTCGACCTCTGTCTCGTCGTCGCTGTCATGGCGGCCCGGGGTCACCGGTACGGTCAGCGAGCCATCTTCATGCCGAATGATTTCCATGCAACGTCTGTACCCAGCACGCCGCAGCTTCACCCATATTTCCCGCATGGATCAAACCCAGGTCATACACGGCGACGGTTCAGCCAATTGAGGCTGACTGAATCTCGATGTCGTGCGTGAACGGAGCGTGCGGTTGGGCGTTCAGCCGCTCGCCGTCCACTCGCAGCTTCCGCCGTCGATTTCAGATCTCAGGTTGCAAGAGGATGGTAGGTGTGCCTAACATACCTCTCCAAGGACGATTCCCGGCGTTCGAGCACCGTTCCGATTTCTCGGGCGGCCGCACTGAGGGGTTTGGTGAGAACATGCTGCAGACATTTCTGACGGGCCTTCGTGAGGGTCTCGAGGCGTCGCTGGTCATCGGTATCCTCGTGGCCTACCTGGTCAAGATCGGCCGGGCGGATCGACTGAGTGCGATCTGGGCGGGCGTCGCTGTGGCATGTGCGCTGTCGCTCGCAGTGGGTGCGTTGCTCACCTTCACCAGCAACTCGTTGACCTTCGAGGCGCAAGAGACGTTCGGCGGTGTGATGTCGGTCTTTGCCGTGGCGCTGGTGACCTCGATGGTGTTCTGGATGAAGCGCAACTCGCATCGGATGAAGGGTGAGCTGCATGGCAAGCTCGACGCGGCGATGCAGCTCGGGTGGTGGAGCCTTGCGCTGATGGCGTTCATCACCGTCGGTCGGGAAGGGCTCGAGACAGCCCTGTTCCTGTGGCCAACCATCCAGGCCAGCGGGTCCGGTGTCAGCCCGGTGCTCGGCGCGGTGCTCGGCATCGCCCTCGCCGTCGTGCTCGGCAAGCTCGTCTACCAGCGGTCGGTTCACCTCAACCTGGCCACTTTCTTCAAGGTCACCGGCATTGCGCTGATCATCATCGCTGCCGGCGTCCTCGCCTACGGCATCCACGACCTGCAGGAGGCCGGCGTACTGCCGGGCCTCAACTCCTTGGCGTTCGACGTGAGCAAGCAGATACCGCCGTCGACCTGGTTCGGCACCTTGTTGAAGGGCACGCTGAATTTCTCTCCTGCGACCACCTGGCTCCAGCTTGCCGCCTACGTGGCATATCTGGTGCCGGTGATGTGGCTGTTCATCCGCCGCCCAGGCGCTACTCGCCACCGCACGCCGACGGCGCCCGACGGCGCGACTGTCGCACTACCAACCAAGTCATCGCCGTCGGCGCTGGCCCACTGAATCCTCCGAGTCCGAAAGGTCCTCATCCATGTCCCGTGTCCTGCTTCGCCGCGCTTGCATCGCTGCGACCACCCTCACGCTCGTCGTCGTCGTCGCATCCTGCGCAGAGAAGTCAGCCAACACCATTGCTGTCACCGGCACCAACGATGGGTGTACGCCGGCCGTCACGTCTCTGAACGCGGGCAAGGTGACCTTCGAGTTCACCAACAACGCCGACAAGGTCAATGAGCTGTACGTGCTGCGGGCGGACAACAGTGTGGTCGGCGAAGTGGAGAACGTCACCACCGGCACCAAGCGCAGCCTGACCGCCGATCTGTCTGCCGGCAGCTACTTCCTGGTCTGCAAGCCAGGTCAGGCAGGTGACGGCATTCGCACCGAGATCGAAGTGACCGGTGGCGGCGGGGCAGCTGCCCCGGTCGCCAACCGTACGATCGATGTCGGCGCCGCGAACTACACGTTCGACCTGCCGCAGGGAGCCAAGATCGCGAAGGGTGAGACCATCACCTTCACGATGAAGAACGACGGAACCATCGAGCACGAGATGGAAGTGTTCCTTCCGGATGGTGATGTCCTCGGCGAGATCGGGCCTACCAAGGCCGGAGAGACGGGCTCCGTCACGCTGACATTCGACGAGGCCGGTACCTACCGACTGGTGTGCGGCATCGATGGCCATGAGGCCGAGGGCATGGTGTCGTCGATCGAGGTCACTGGCTGACGGGGTGCTGCTGGCCGACGAGCAGGCTCGTCTGGTCTCGTTCAACATCATGTAGCAGCGCGCAGTAGATGGACAAGTGGATGGACAACCTTCGCCCGTTGGCCACGGCCGGCCGTGGCTCCGACGAGGGCCCACCTGTCAGCGGGCGTCGCGTGCGTCGATCTGGAGTTGGCGCCAGACGGCGTCGGAGATCCTGCGCTTGAGGGCTCGGAGGGCTTCTTTGCGT
>JAYUCY010000114.1:0-7470 GCA_043740085.1 Ilumatobacteraceae bacterium | reverse complement strand
AGGTTGTCGTAATCCGTAGGGCCGCCATGTTCCCAATGCTCGATGTGGTGAGCGTCGGTATAGCGGACGGGCCGGTTGCAGCCGGGGAAGCGGCAGCCGCCGTCGCGGGCTGCAACCTGGCGAAACAGGCTGCGGGGCACGGTGTACGTGGTGTCACCGAAGTTCTGTGGGGTGCCGTCGGCGTCGCGAAGGATGACGTGGATCTTGCAATCGCACAGGTAGGTGGCGATGCAGGCTGGTGACATCGGACGCCCGGTGTCGTCGTTGGTTGCCTCTGGAGTGTCGGTGGTGATGGTGGTGATGTCGGCCGAGAGCGTCACGTGGGGCAGGTGGCGTGGGGAAGCGTCGCCGTCGTGGTTGCCGTTGAAGAAGGCGGCGATGTCGTAGAGGGCGTCGCCCTGGCGTTCGGCCACCGTGCGGGTGTCGTCCTTGCCTTCCCAGAACTGTGCGTTCTGGATGGCCTTCTCCAGTTCGGTTGCTGCAGCGTCGTGGAAGGACAGGTGACCGTGGAGGCGGTTGTCGAGCGTGCGGGCCAGTGTGAGTTCGCATGGCTCTTCGATGGGTGGCTCGCCCTCGTTGAGCAATGCGTCGGCCCGGTCCTTCCAGTGCGCGACGGCAGCGGCGGTGGCGACGATGTCGAGCTCGGCCAGCGTGTCGACAAGTTCGTGTTGCTGCTCCGCCAGTAGCGGCTTGTACTTGGGTTTGCCGAGCCGCTTCGCCAGTGAGACCTGCCCGCCTTGGTGAGTACGAGCGCAAGGCCGGTTCACCTGATTTCGATTACGCCACGCTCAGCGACACCGACGCCGAGTTCGGCCGCCACGAAACGGTGGTGGAGAAGGGCTTCTACATTCTGCCCAGCGAGCTGTTCGTCAACGTCCGCCGCCGAGCGAAGAACGACGAGAACCTGATGACTATGTACGCCTCCAGCGCCGGTTCTTCGGCATCTCCTGAAGTGGAGTTTCACTAGAGCTGTACGCATCGTCCGTGCAAGCCGGATCAGTACAATGCAGACGTGAGTTCGCTGCCGCTCGATCTGGTCGATGAGATGTTCGATCTGGGCGTCGAAATGCGCCGCGAACGCGCCCGTCGGGAAGCGCCGGACCTTGGCGATTCGGCCATCGAAGCGATCGTGGATGCGTGGCTGTGTTCGCGGCCGTCGGCGCCGATCGGCGACAGCGCAGGCACTCCGGGTACCTGGCCGCGTCAATGACGGTTCTGATCCAGTCGCTGGCCGCTGCGGCGGACGATCTGAGTGAACTGCAGCGCCCGTTCGCTCTCGTTGGCGGGCTGGCTGTTTCATCGCGGGCAGAACCGAGGTTCACTCGCGACGCCGATCTCGCCGTGTCGGTGACCTCCGACAACGATGCTGAGCAAACCGTCAGCGCGCTGCTCGCTCGCGGGTATGCCGTCGAGGCTGTGGTGGAGCAAACGACCCTTGGCCGACTTGCCACGGCGAGGCTCCGCTCCCGTATCGCCGGCGGCGTCATCGTCGATTTGCTGTTCGCGTCCAGCGGCATCGAATCTGAAATCGCTGCAGGCGCCGAGGTTCTTGCCGTTGCCCGAGGGCTGCGGCTGCCGGTTGCGCGCACTGGCCACCTCATCGCGCTCAAGTTGCTGTCGCACGACGCGGATCGACGACGACAGGACATGATCGATCTCGACGAGTTGAAGGTGGTTGCCACCGACGAGGACTGGTTGCTTGCCGCCAATGCCTGCCAGTTGATTGTCGATCGTGGCTTTCATCGAAACCGTGACCTCATAGGACTGCTCGCAAACCTGCGGGCGTAGCTCATCCGAGAGCGGCTTCGCCGATGTGAGAGCATCGATGAATGGATACCGCAGACTTTCTGGCCGCCACTGCACGCGACGGCGCAGCCTTTGCCGACGCCATCGAGACGGCAGGTTTGTCGGCGCCCGTTGCGGCGTGCCCAGGTTGGTCAACGGCAGATCTGATGTGGCACCTGGCAGAGGTGCACGATTTTTGGCGCACCATCGTCGGCGGCCACTGCGACACCTGGGAGGGCTACGAGCAACCGGAGCGACCCGCGAACCAGGAGTTGGTCGCGTTCTACCGCGACGGCCTGGCAGCCACGCTGGCGGTCCTCGCTGCCGCCGATCCGCTGCAGCCCAACTGGACTTGGTCGAACGATCACAGCGCGGGGTTTGTGATTCGACGGATGGCGCACGAGACGGCGGTGCACGCGTGGGACGCACAGCAGGCTGCCGATCTCGACGTTGCCCTTGACGCAACACTGGCCAGCGACGGCATCGACGAGTTTCTGACTCACATGCTGGGGGACGGAGCGGCCGATGCGGACCCGGTGGGTGGCTCGGTTCATCTCCATTGCACTGACGTGGCCGGGGAGTGGACGCTGCGCCCCAGCGAGGCGCACGGCTTCGAGGTCACACGGGAACACGCCAAAGGTGACGCCGCCATCCGTGGCGCGGCCAGCGACATCCTGCTGGCGCTGTGGCGTCGGCGCGTTCTCTCGACGGTGGATGTTGTTGGCGACGCGGCAGTTGCGGCTCGCTTTGTGGCGCACGCCTCGCTGGATTAACGGCGAGGCCGACCGGGCTGTCGTCGATGATCTGGCCCTGCTCCCACACGAAGCCGTCGCGAGTTCCCGGGCCGCGCCGTCCGCCTCGGGCGGAAGGTACAGGCTGCTCCGGGTCGAAACAGTTGATGTACATGCTCTCGTTGAAGTTGGACTCCGGGCCTAGCTCGTGGCATGAATTCGTCGGACGAGTCCAGTCGTACAGCCATGCGGTCACCGGACCGGCGACCCCGTCGCGGCGCGGTCGCACCGTGCGCTGCGTCAGTTGTGGTGTGGCCGCAGGCTGATGTGGCCGAGGCGTTCGGACAGTAAGTCCGCCAGGCGAGCCATATCGATCGGCTCGGATTCACTGTCGTACTCTGCGCTCGGCGTCGCTGCGGCCAGCCGTGGGATAGGAGGCAGCGTGAATGTAGTCGGCACGTGTGCCGCAATCGGATCAGCGCCCGTCGACGGCCCAACTCGAAGTGGCGCGTTCATTCCGTCCAGGCTGGCCATCGGGATGGCCGCCGCGGCAGGTACGAGTGCTCCACTGTTGAGTTGTTCAAACGCGTGATTGATCAGTGCAAAGCGCTCGTTGGTTGCCATCGTGTTGCGCTGGTGTAACGCCTCAATAGGCTCCAACAGGACCTGCGTCGCCTGCTCCATTCGAGCAACGAGTGGGTCTCCTCCGGTGGTGGCATGGCCCGTCTCGGCGGCGCTGGCTGCCCACCGGTGCTCGAGGTCGTGGATGTGTGTCAGCACCTCATGGTGTCGTTGCTCGACATCGGTCGAGACCGCCCGGATCTCGGTGCGAATCTCGACGAGGCGCGCGTCGACTGCGGCCAATACGGATCGAACGAGGAGCTCGATTTTATCGTCGGACGGTTCGGCCATCCCGGTCAGCCCTTCCGGCCCCGCAACCAACCGCGACCCCGCTTCTCGGAGCTGCCGCTGCCGACGAGCTCCTGCTCGCCTTCGCGCCCTTCATCGGTCAACACGTCGACCATTTGCCAGATATCGACCGCTGCCAAGTTGTGCGTCGGCTCTCCGAACGGTGATGCCGACACCGCATTGGCGGCGGCGAGATCATTCAACGAGGTGGGGGCCGATGCCAGCTTCGGCAAACCTGTCGACGGTTCGGCCGGCGCGTAGGGGTTGGTGGGGGAGAACGTCACCGGTTCGGGAAACGACAAGAGGAAGTCGTCCGAGGTGCTCGCCAGTGTTGGCCCGACGGCGACGACTGACTCCGGCGCGGCTTGCGACTTCGACGCACTCTGCAGCGTTGGCAACGTCAGTGATGCAAAGGTCGGCATGGGTGCCAGCAACGTCTCTTGGGCCGGCAACCCTTCGGTGATGGCCACTTCGACGACGGTCTCGACCGGGGCTTGCGCTTCGAGTGCGAATACTTCTTCCATCACGAATGGTTCTTCGACGACCGCCTCTTCGACGGCGGGAGCCTCTTCGACGGCGGGAGCCTCTTCGACAAGGAGCGATTCTTCGACGGCGGGAGCCTCCTCGACAACCGGGGCGTCCGCTACTGCAGGCGCGTCATCGACGACGGGCAGCGCCAGCGCGGCCGATGTGGCAGCCGAGCGCAGCCAATGGTGCACGCCGGACGAGTGGTGACGCAACGGGAACACCTCCGGCATGCCGACTGCCTTGTTGGCGACCGACTCCAGGAGCGACTCCGTCGCCAACTCGATGGTCAGCTCGACCGCGTCGCGGTCAATTGTCGGCTCGCGTTGAAAGAGGCGCGCCAGCGAGGACGTCTCGCCAATTTGTACGGCGCCGCGTTCGAGCTGCGTGGTCGAAACCGCGCCACAGTTCACGAGGCGTGTGCCAATCGGCGCATCGCCCTCACGTTCAGCGAAGTACACGCGGCCGTCGACCGCGAAGAGTCGGACCCGCGGGTCGATTCCTACGGCAGCCTCACCGGTGTAGCGCTCGCTACCGATGAGTGCGACGAAACCCCAAATGGGGTCTGCCCCGCTGTATGAGTTGAGTTGGCTACGAGTCATGTGAGAGACCCTTCCGGTGCGAATCCTTCGGCTCTGAGTTTCGGCCGATCTAGCGGCGACCTTGAGGATTTGTCAAAGGAACTCTCAAGTCGGTCGCGGTGTGGACCGATGACTCGTCGCCAAGGTTCCAGTAAGCGGAACCGGCCAGGGCAGGGAGGCCCTGTCACACGACAGGAAGGGGCGAGTCGATGCTTCGACGACTCAAGATCGGCGGTCGAGTGAACATGCTCATCGCCGTACCGTTGTTGGCGCTGATCGCATTTGCGGCGCTCAGCTTCGTCGCCTTGCAGCGCGTGAGCGTTCGCGGCGATGAATACAAGGCGTTGAAGCAGGCGCAGGATCTGCGCGCCGCAACGGCGCCGCCGCCCGCCAGCTTGCTTGAGTCGTGGGCCATCGTGAACCACATCGGCATTCTCGGCGCCACCATCGACGGCTTCACAAAGGACGGTGTCGCGGTCATCAACCGCGAGCTCGTCAAACTCGACGCAGCCCAGGCCCGCTTCGAAGAATCGATTGCTTACTGGAGCCAGCAGGACCTCGACAGTCGTGTGGGAATGCGCCTGATTCAGATCGGTGGCGACCAAGGCGACAAGTTCTTCCGCCAAGTCAACGATGAACTGAAACCCGCAATTGCAGCGAAGGCTCCGCAGAACGTCATCAAGGTCATCAAGAGCATGGAGTGGCGTTACAACCTCCAGCAGACCGGCGTTGTGCGTGCGCTGGAATGGTCTCAGCCGGAAGTTATCGCTCGTGAGAACAGCACCGATGACTACGTGGGCAACGTCATCCTTTTCGCCGGACTCGGTACTCTCGCACTGCTCGTGTTGACCCTGCTGCTCTCGGGCATGGTTCGTCGCTCAATCATTCGCCCGATTCGTCGTCTTGCTGCGCAGGCCAAGTCTGTTGCCACCAAAGACCTCCCCGACGTCGTGCAGACCGTGCAGGATCTTCCCCCGGACAGCCCCGTGCCGCACCTTGCAACCTTTGACGTGGGTACCCGTGACGAGCTCGCTGACCTCGGTGAGAGCTTCAACTCGGTGCAGGACGCCGCCGTGGACCTTGCCGCCGAGCAGGCCATCGCCCGGCGCATCGTGTCGGAGAACCTGGTCAACATCGCTCGCCGAAACCAGAACCTTCTCGGTCGTACCCTCGGCTTCATCTCCAGCCTGGAGCAAGGCGAGCGCAATCCGGAAGCCCTCGACAACCTGTTCCGCCTCGACCACCTCACCACTCGTATGCGCCGCAACGCGCAGTCGCTGCTGGTGCTGGCCGGTGCCGAGCCGACCCGTTTGTGGGCGCCTGCTCTCGCCGTCGGCGACGTCGTTCGCGCAGCGCTCTCGGAAGTGGAGAACTACGGCCAGGTGGAACTCGCCGATCTGGGCGACATCGGAGTGCAGGGCCAGGTGGCCAGCGAGGTTGCTCACCTTCTCGCTGAGTTGCTGGAGAACGCCACCAGCTTCTCGCCCCCGACCAGCGCCGTGACGGTCGTGGGTCGCGCAGTGCCCGATGGCCACCAGTTGGCGATCTTCGACTATGGCCTGGGGATGACAGCCGAGGAACTGGCCGATGCCAACCGTCGCCTCAATCAAGTGTCGTCATTCGACCGTGAGAGCAACAAGATGCTCGGCTTCCAAGTGGTCGCCCGGCTCGCTGCTCGCCACGACATCAAGGTCATGCTCACCACCACACCCGGTGGCAGCGGCGTGACGGCGATCGTGCGCCTGCCCAAGTCGATTCTTGAAGTCGTGGGCGCCCCTGGTACCACCGCGGTCCCTGTCGTGGATGTGCCGGCCATGGCACAGCGCCTCAGTGAGCCGTTGCCCCTGACTGTCTCTGCGGCGTCTGCCCCGGCGATGCAACAGAGGCCGACGGAGATGACCGACGAGGCCCTGTGGGAAGCGATGAAGGCATCGGATGGCCAGTCGGCAACGGTGGCAGCGGCACCCCTCGCTGCGGCAACTGCCGGTGCGGCAACGTTGGCGGCCGCACCATTGCCGGTTCCCCCGGCACTCACCTTGCCCGCGTTTGAACCGCTCACCACTCAGTCCGGTTTGACCAAGCGAGTTCGTGGTGCACAGATGCCCGAGCTCGGTTCGTCGCCGATCGAAGATGCCCCCGCCCGCCCCGCCGACGAGGTGCGCAGCACGCTTGCCAGCCTGCAGCGTGGCGTCGACCTTGGCCGCCAGCGCCACGCCGACAGTTGATCGAGACGACGGGAACAACAGGAGCAACTCATGTCACTCTCTGAAAGAGCGAACAACGTCAACTGGCTGATGGCCAACTTCGTGCGCAGTACTCCCGGCGTCGAGCAGGCGGTTGCTGTCTCGTCCGACGGGCTACTCATCGCAATGAGTACTCAGCTGGAACGAGGCTCGGCCGACAAGATGGCAGCTATCATCACCGGAATTCGGGCGCTGGCGCACGGTGCCGCCAATGAACTGGCCAAAGGTCAAGTCTTGCAGGTGCTCGTGGAAATGGCCGGCGCCTACATGTTCGTCAGCGCAATTTCCGGTGGCTCCACACTCGGTGTGGTGACGGCCCGTGACTGCGATCTTGGCCTTGTCGGCTTTGAAATTACCCTTCTTGTCGAACGGGTTGGCGCCCAGCTGACCCCGACCCTGATCACCGAGTTGAAGAACTCGTTGGTCTCGGTGTGACATGGAGCCACTCGGCGCTGACGAGTTGCACGCACAGCTGGTACGCCCGTTTCTCGACCGGAAGCGGCCGCTGGAACGTGCCTCGCTAGACGAAGATCATTCGGCGGCGGCCAATGGCGTGCGGGCATATGCCATGACCGGTGGCCGTTCGCATGCCAGCGGTGTGCTCGAGTTCGAGACCATGCTGCAGTCCACTGGCGGCGGTCGCGAGGCAATTACTGCGATGAAGTTCGAACGCGCCGAGATTCTTCGTCTCTGCCA
>JAYUCY010000113.1:0-17006 GCA_043740085.1 Ilumatobacteraceae bacterium | reverse complement strand
CGCTGACGGCGTTCGCGAACTCCAGCGCCTCGTCCGCCAACCGATTGGTCTCGGAGTCCCAGTAGTTCCCCCCGATCGGGCCCCATGTGACAGTGGTGCGCACGCGAACCCTTCGCACCTCCGCCTGCATACCACGAACAAGGTCGGTCGACGCGCTCACCGTTGCCTCACCGGCGGAGTTGGAGCCACGCGAGTGGAAGAGCGCCCACGCATCGTATTCGTAACTGCCTCCCGGCACCGCGAACACGTAGCCGAGCGGCGTTGGTTCGTCGGCGTCGAGGTTCTGGCCCTCCTGAACGCCGACCAGGGAGGAGTTCTCAAGGCCGACCACCAGGTGGTCACTCAGCGAGGACGCCGCCGGGGCTGCAGGCCCGAACGTGCGCCAGTCCGGCGGGTGCTCCCACGGGCGCCACACGATCGCAACCGCACCGCACACACCAGCCACGGCAACCGCCGTGGGTACCAGCCAGCGCGGGCGCGGCCGGCGCACGCGGGCAGGCTTGGGCGCCGCTGCCGGGCCGAACACGCCAGGGTCCGCGTCGATCACATCGATTTCGATGGTGTCTCCCGGGCGGTACGGCTGCCGCATGCCGACAGTGTCGCACGATCACCGGGCTGGTGGATCCGAAGGTCCGTCGGTTAGCACTCTCGCCTCCCGGTTGCTAACGACCCCCTCGGCGACATAGCCTTGGCACTCGCGAGGGCTGAGTGCTAACTGAGCCTTCCAATGATCCCAATATTCACGTTTCGTGTACTGCCAATGGAGGCCTGCACCATGTCACTCAAGCCGCTTGACGATCGCATCGTCGTACTGCCGAACGAGGCCGAGCTCACCACCGCGTCTGGTCTGGTGATCCCCGAC
Source organism: Ilumatobacteraceae bacterium (assembly GCA_043740085.1). GTDB lineage: Bacteria > Actinomycetota > Acidimicrobiia > Acidimicrobiales > Ilumatobacteraceae > UBA668. Next base: position 16,144 of record JAYUCY010000113.1, on the reverse strand, counting down.
ACTGCCAAGGAGAAGCCGCAGCAGGGTTCCGTCGTTGCCGTCGGCCCGGGCCGCTGGAGCGACGATCGCGGCGCCCACAGCCCGCTCGACGTGAAGGTCGGCGACACCGTGCTGTACAGCAAGTACGGCGGCACCGAAGTCACCATTGACGGCAAGGATCTCCTGATCCTGACCAGCCGCGACGTACTCGCAATCGTCGAGAAGTGAGCCACTGAACACATGGCAAAGCAACTCAAGTTCCACGATGAGGCGCGTCGCGCCCTCGAGGCCGGCGTCAACAAGCTGGCCGATACGGTCAAGGTCACGCTCGGGCCGAAGGGCCGCAACGTCGTCCTCGACAAGAAGTTCGGTGCCCCCACCATCACCAACGACGGTGTCTCCATTGCGAAGGAGATCGAACTCGACGATCCCTTCGAGAACATGGGCGCACAGCTGGTGAAGGAAGTTGCCACCAAGACCAACGATGTTGCCGGTGACGGCACCACCACCGCCACCGTGTTGGCCCAGGCCATGGTGCAGCACGGCATGCGCAACGTCGCTGCCGGCGCCAACCCGATGGGTCTCAAGAAGGGCATCGAGAAGGCTGTCGCCGCTGCCGTCGAGAGCATCAAGAGCCAGGCCACCGTGGTCGACGACAAGGATCAGATCGCCGCTGTCGCCACCATTTCGGCTGCCGATTCGTCGGTCGGCGAAGTCATCGCCAACGCCATCGACAAGGTCGGCAAGGACGGCGTGGTCACGGTTGAGGAGAGCAACACCTTCGGGACCGAGCTCGAATTCACTGAGGGCATGCAGTTCGACAAGGGCTACCTCTCGCCGTACTTCGTGTCAGATGTTGAGCGCCAGGAAGTCGTCCTCGAAGACGCCTACGTGCTGTTCAACGCCGGCAAGATCTCGACCGTGCAGGCAATGCTGCCCGTGCTCGAGACCGTCATGAAGTCGGGCAAGCCGCTGCTGATCATCGCTGAAGACATCGACGGCGAGGCTCTGGCCACGCTGGTTGTCAACAAGATCCGCGGCACCTTCAACTCGGCAGCCGTCAAGGCTCCGGGCTTCGGTGACCGTCGCAAGGCAATGCTCCAGGACATGGCTGTCCTCACTGGTGGCCAGGTCATCAGCGAGGAAGTCGGTCTCAAGCTGGAGACCGTCACCCTCGATCTGCTGGGCCGTGCCAAGCGCATCATCATCACCAAGGAAAACACCACCATCGTCGATGGCGCTGGTGAGCACGACGACGTCGTCGGTCGCATCAACCAGATCAAGGCCGAGATCGACAACACCGACAGCGACTGGGATCGTGAGAAGCTGCAAGAGCGTCTGGCCAAGTTGGCCGGCGGCGTGGCAGTCATCAAGGTCGGCGCCGCCACCGAGGTGGAGCTGAAAGAGAAGAAGCACCGCATCGAAGATGCAGTGTCGGCCACTCGTGCAGCTATCGAAGAAGGCGTGGTCGCCGGTGGCGGTACCGCCCTCGTTCGTGCCCGTGCCGCAGTGAAGGCCGTTGTCGACTCGCTGGAAGGCGACGAGCGCACCGGCGCCAAGACGGTGTGGGAATCACTGACGGCTCCGGCCCGATTGATTGCCGACAACGCCGGTCTCGAAGGCGCAGTCACCACTCAGGCCGTGGAAGCCGCAACTGGCAACATGGGCCTCAACGCTGCAACTGGCGAGATGGTCGACCTGGTCAAGGCCGGCATCATCGACCCGGCCAAGGTCACCCGCGCAGCGCTGCAGAACGCAGCGTCCATTGCGGCCCTCATCCTCACCACCGAGTGCCTCATTGCCGACAAGCCCGAAAAGGCTTCGGCAGGCGGCGGTGGCGGTGGCGGCATGGGTGGCGGCATGCCCGGTATGGGAATGATGTAAGCACCCTCGCTCAGCCCAACGGCTGTCGTGAAAACAAACGTAGAGAACGAAGCGACCCCGGTGGCCAAACGGCCCCGGGGTCGTCATCGTTTTCGCCCCGCCGTCGCCGAAGTGACGCGGTTTTTCCGCTGTGAAGCAGGCCCGCACACGTAGAGCGCGTCACTTCGCCCTTTGGTGGCAAGGTTTTCACCCCTCACCGCTCGAGTTTTGGCAGTAGTCAGTTCGTCGTCGAGGTGACGCAGGAGAGCGTCTCGGGCCCCTAGAATTCGAGCGTGATGACCCGACTTTGCGCCGTGCGGACGAATGGCTGAGGCGGGCAAGCGTCCGTTCTGGATGCACCAGTTGGTGGAGTACATCCTTGGTGGCGCGCTCGTGGCCAGTGGCCTGCAGAGCCCGTACCCGGTTCTGCCGTCCGTGCTGGGCGGCATCATCATGATGAACGCCGCGATGACGAAGGGCGCGTTAGCGGCCTTCAACGTGCTCAACCGACGGATCCACCGGTTGATCGATCCGGTCATCATCCTGCTCGTCGTCCTCAGCGCCGTACGTCCGTGGGCGAAGGTCGACGACGGGACACGTGTGATCATCCTCGGCATCGCTGCGGTGCACTTCGTCGTCTGGATCAGCAGCAGCTTCGCTGAGAAGCCGAAGCGGCAGAAGAGCGCGCCGGCCGCTCTCGCCCCGCCAGGTGAGCCCGCCGGCCGCAGCGCTGTTGTTGGTCAGAAGGCGGGACGGATGGCTGCCTCTGGTGTGTTATTCGTGCGGCGGGCGAAGGACAAGTTCACGAACAAGGAGCCGTGACCAGTGTTCACGGCTGGTCGGGTGATATCGCTCGGTAGCCTTGGCGCATGGCATTCGAAGCCCCGGCTCCCGACCTCAGCAAGCTCATCGCCGCCTGGGAGGAGTTTGAGTCAGGCGAGCAGACGCCCGGCAAGGTGCTGTCCAAGATGAAGACCGCGGGCCTCGCGCAGGTGCTGCACCAACTGGCCGCATCCGGCTGGACCCCCACTGCCTGATTCCGCTCGCAGGCCCGGCGGCAATCAGCAGATTCCGCGACCGGATGGGTGGTACCGGGGCAGCGACCCGCCGTGGTCAGAGCCGTCGCCATCGCTGACAGCGGCAGGCGTTGCTGAAGCCGTTGCAGCTCGCTCGGTTCCCGATGATCTGCAGCCGGATTTTGCCGACGCACGCCCGTCGGCGGTGCTGGCAGTAGTGGCTGATGGCCCCGCTGGCGCCGAGGTACTGCTCACTCGGCGTTCGTTGGAGATGCGTAGTCACCGCGGCGAAGTCAGCTTTCCTGGTGGCCGGCTGGACCCCGGCGAGTCGTCTGTGGACGCGGCGCTGCGAGAGGCCCATGAGGAAGTCGGCCTGCACCCGAGCGCTGTGGAAGTGGTTGGCCAGCTGCACCCGATCGGTACCTGGGTCAGTCGTAGTTGGATTGTGCCGATCGTGGCCCGGCTCGTAGCGCCGCTGCCGGTCGTGCCCGAGTTGCGCGGTGTGACCAGCGAAGTCGACCGAGTGTTGTGGGTGCCGTTGCACGACCTGACCCGGCCGGGCACTTTCCGCGAGGAGTGGTGGCAGACCGCACTCGGCGAACGACCGATCTACTTCTTCGAGCTTGATGACGAAACGGTGTGGGGTGCGACCGCGCGGCTGCTCTACCAGCTCCTGCGGGTGGCCCACGGCCTCGTCGCCGGTGATGACGAGTACGGCGACGTGGCCGGGAAGCCTCCCGCGCTCTAGCAGTAGTTCGTGGCCCCGCTTTATGGCCCGCCGGCAACCCTCACCGCTGCGTAGAAGGTCTCGGCCCAGCTGAAACACTGCACCTGCAGGGTGAGCGCTCTGCCGCGGCAGTGCGCCTTCATGTCGGCCAAGAACTGTTGGTCGACGCGGCGGCGACTGGTGCTGTTCCAGTAGGTACCTCCCCTGCCGTAGCGCTTCTCCAGCACCTTCAAATTGCGGTAGCCGAAGTCGTGGCGACGGCAGGGGTCGCGGAAGTTGAAGGAGAAACCGGTGTCACCTACCAGTGGCGCCGAACACCCATCGTTGCTCCAATCGAACCAACGGTCGCCCGTTGCGATGGTGGCCACGAACGTGCGCAGCGACACTTGGTACAACTCCTGCTGCACGAAGGCCCAATCGTTGGTGGCGGAGTGCGCCACAGTGGGCCGAACAGCGCTGGGAGGGCCGGCAGCTACCGGCGATACGACGGTCAGAACACTCGTGACCGCGACGAGCACTGCGAGACGAAATCGCATGGTGTGCTCCTTGTTGAACGCCATGAGGGCGTGCAGCCGATTTAACCGTCCGCAGGCAGCGGCGACAACCTTGCGTCACCCGGCGAGTTGCTGGAGCAACCTCCAGCCGGCTTGTACGTGGCGAGTTTCTGTGCCGCGGGCGCCGATTGAGACGCGGCACGCGACGGTGCCGTCGAGGACCGTGCGCGTGAACAGCGCCTTACCGGTGGCGTTGGCCGCAACGATCATGGCGTCGGTTGCTTCGTTGCCCGCCTTCAGGCGCAGGCACAGCAGGTTCAGCGGGTGCCGAGCGACGAGCTCGAAGCGTTCGTCCTGCGCGACCCACCCGGCTAGCTCCTGCGTGGCCGCGACATGGCGACGGATCATGTCGATGGCGTCACTTGCGCCGCCGGCACGGATGGTGAACCACAATTTGAGGGCTCGGAATCGTCGGCCGAGTGGGATCTGCCAGTCGCGGTAGTCGATCGCCGCGCCTGACTGCGCGGCGGCAGAGCGCAGGTACTCGGGCAGGATGCTGAGCGCACCGAGCAGCGATGCCCGATCCGATGTGTAGAACAGGTCGCAGTCGAAGTTGACGCCCATCCACTTGTGCGGGTTGGTGCAGTAACTGTCCGCCAGGTCGAGCCCGTCGTTCACCCACCGATGTTCGGGCGCCAGCGAAGCAATGCCGCTCATGGCCGCGTCGACGTGAACCCAGACGCCCTCATGCTGCGCAATTGCTCCAACCTCTGCCACGGAGTCGAATGCCATCGAGCTGGTGGTACCGCGAGTGCAGCACACCCAGAAGGGCGTCAAGCCAGCGGCCCGGTCCTCGGAGACCATGCGCTGGAACTCATCCGCACGCATGGCGAACGATGCGTCGTGCGGCACGATTCGCGTCTGCGCCGTACCGATGCCGGCGATGCGCAAACCCTTCTCGATGCTGCTGTGCGCCTGTGATGTTGCATATGCAACAAGCTTGGTGGTGTCGCCATCGGTGTTGATGGCGCCGCCGGTGGTGCGCCACCGCGCCGCAAGAATGGAGGCCAACGTTGCCTCGCTGGCCGAACCTTGGATCACGCCGCCGCCGGTGGCGCTAGTGCTGCGGAACTTGGCTGGAAGGCCCAGCAGCTCCTGCATCCAGTCCATCATCAGCGTCTCGACCTCGGTGCACGCGGGGCTGGTCACCCAACTCATCCCCTGCACGCCCAGGCCGGCGGCGGCTAGCTCGCCGAGGATTGCGGGGTAGCTGGAGTTGCCTGGAAAGTAGGCGAAGAAGCTGGGGTGCTGCCAATGGGTGATTCCCGGCATCACCACTCGGTCGAGGTCGGCCAGCACGTCGCTGAACGGCTCGGGGGCGGCTGGTGGGTGCTCGGGCAGCGCCGCGCGGATGTCGCCAGGTGCGACACTGCTGGCCACCGGATACTGCTCAACCCCCTCCAGGTACTCGCTGATCCAATCGATGAGCGCATAGCCCTGAGTGCGAAATTCGTCTGGTGTCACAACATGACGCTAACGGTCCGGCACCGACCCCGTCAGTTGCTGACGGAGGGTTTCAACCGCGCCCCAGGTCACCGGAACCCTCGATTGGGGCCTGGGGCCCAGGGCGTTGGGTTGGTGCGGCTACGGTCCGGCGTATGACGGCTCTTCACATTGATCCATCCCGATTCGAGGTGCACACGGCCACGCCGCGCGGCTTCACGCAGGCGTACGTCCGCGAGAACATTGGTGGCGCGCCGTTGGTCTGCGTGCACGGCTGGCCGGAGACCAAGCGAGTCTTCTGGAAGGTCATCGAACCGCTCGCCGCTGCCGGCTTCGAGGTCATCGTTCCCGACCTGCGCGGCTTCGGCGACAGCGATGTCGCCCCCGATAGGTTCCACGATGTGGCCAGCCACAGCCGCGACCTTTACGCGCTGGTGCATGACGTGCTGGGCCACGAGCGGGTGGTGCTGCTCGGTGGCGACCTCGGTGGGCCAGTCATTCAAGATCTCGCGCTGCGCTATCCGGAGTGGGTGGACCGGATGGTGCTGTTCAATTCGCCGCTGCCGTACCTGAAGGACGAGATGGCTGGCATCGTGGGTACTCGCCCTTCCATGGAGGCAGCCGACTACTTCCTGCGCCAGGGAACCGACGCCGATGCGCTCGCAGCCGAGTTGGTCACCCCCGAGCAACGGCAGCGCTACATCGCCACCTTCTACACCAGTCGCTTCTGGGCGCACCCTGGCGCCTTCATGGGAGCGGGCGAGGTGCAGTTCCACACGGAGCCCTTCGGGGACGGTGTCAAGCTGCGCGCCAGCTTTGGCGGCTACGAGAGCGCGTTCAATGCATCCGCGCGCAGCGAGCCGACACTGCTGATGAAGAATGTAGAGACGCGCACGCTGTTGCTCTACGGCCCCAGCGACCACGTCATCTACCCTGCCTTCGATCGCATGGCCGCGCTGGTCTTCCCGAACCATGTCGGCCCGTACCTGCTGCGCGACTGCGGCCACTTCGTGCCCTGGGAGTCCCCGCATGCGCTGGTCAGCGGTACCGCAGCGTTCTGCGGCGACCTGCTTACACGTTGAGTGGGTCGTCGGCCTTCGGGGCGTTGACGACGGCGTCGCGCTGACGGATGCTGCGGGCAATCCGCCAGCCGATGAAGCCCATACCGCTCATCAGGACGGCGAAGGTGAGGTACATCCGCCAGCCGCCTTTACTCTTGCTGCCGCAATCGCCACGCTCCATGGTGCCCACGCACGAGCTGACGTTGGCGTCTACCGGCGTGAACACGTTGCCTTCGGAACTGACAGCCGGGGCCTCGCCAGCGTCGACCGACACGCTGTTGGCCGACTTCGACGCCTGGTAGGGATTCTGGCCACTGCAGCCCGCCGTGAGGGCGGCAACTCCGCCGAAAAGGGCTAGGGCCAACACTACAAACGGACGGGGCAACCGAGTCATGTCACCATCGTCGCACTCGTCGAGCGGTTTCGCACCGCGAGCCGGCGACGTCATGCGAATAGGCGGCGGGAATGTGGGCGCTGTGGGCATTGAACCCCTACCATCGCTGAGATGGTGCAACGCACGCAGACGGTTTTGGTGGTCGATTTCGGTGCGCAGTACGCGCAGCTCATTGCACGCAGGGTGCGCGAGCTCAACGTGTATTCGGAGATCGTGCCGCATCACATCACGGCGGTAGAGATGGCAGCCAAGCAGCCGGCAGCCATCATTCTCTCCGGTGGCCCGAAGAGCGTTCACGTCGAGGGTGCCCCTTCGCTGGACCCGGCTATCTACGAGCTGGGCATTCCGATCCTTGGCATTTGCTACGGCGCGCAGTTGATTGCACAGCAGTTGGGTGGCACGGTGGGCCGCGGGCTACGTGGCGAATACGGCCGTGCCAAGGCGACGCTGATCGGTGATGGCGCGGACACTCTGCTGGAGGGGCTGCCCGCCGAGCAAGACGTGTGGATGAGCCACTTCGACGCGGTCACCGTCGTCCCTGAAGGGTTTGTTGCGACCGCGACTTCGCCCGACGCGCCGGTGGCGGCAATGGAGTCGACAGCACGCAAGATCTGGGGTGTGCAGTGGCACCCGGAGGTGGTGCACACGCCCTACGGCATGGCCGTGCTGCAGCGCTTCCTTCACGACCTGGCCGGCTGCGAGCCGAACTGGACGATGGGCTCCATCATTGACGAGCAGGTGGCCGCCGTCCGTGCACAGGTCGGTACCGGCAAGGTCATCTGCGCGCTCAGCGGTGGCGTCGATTCGGCCGTCGCGGCAGCGTTGGTACACCGAGCAATCGGCCATCAGTTGGTGTGCATTTACGTCGACACGGGCCTGATGCGGCTGAATGAAAGTGACCAGGTGGTGGAGACGTTCAAGCGCAATATGGGCATCGAACTCATCCACGTCACAGCTGGCCCTCGTTACTTCGAGAAGCTGGCCGGCGTGGTCGAGCCGGAGGCGAAGCGCAAGATCATTGGCGAGCTGTTCGTTCGCATCTTCGAGGAACATACCGGCGGCCTCAGCGATGCCGAGTACCTGGTGCAGGGCACGCTGTACCCCGACGTGATCGAAAGCGGCGGCGCCGACGGCACGGCCTCGGTGATCAAGAGCCACCACAACGTGGGTGGCCTGCCCGAGGACATGACGCTGAAATTGGTCGAGCCGCTGCGCGACCTGTTCAAGGACGAAGTGCGCAAGCTGGGCAAGGAGCTGGGCCTACCAGACGAGATTGTGCTGCGCCAGCCGTTCCCCGGCCCGGGCCTTGGCGTGCGCATCTTGGGTGAGGTCACACCCGAACGCGTTATCACTTTGCAACATGCCGACGCCATCGTGCGCGAGGAGATTTTCAAGGCGGGCCTGGAGCGCGAGCTTTGGCAGAGCTTTGCAGTGTTGGCTGCCGATGTGCACTCCGTCGGGGTGATGGGCGACGAGCGCACCTACGCAAACCCCATCATCATCCGGGCCGTGACCAGCGACGATGCGATGACTGCCGACTGGGCTCGCCTGCCCTACGACCTGCTGGAGACGATGTCGAATCGCATCATCAATGAGGTTGCCGGCGTCAATCGCGTGGTCTACGACGTGACCTCCAAGCCACCTGGAACCATCGAGTGGGAGTGAACCTGACGGCGAGTACGACACCTACCCGGCGTCCGTCGACCTGAGCGTCAACCGTCGGTTCGCAATGCATTCGTAACATCGCTAGCCTGTCAGCCGTCATGACGTCTCGCTCCTCGCTCCGCTCGCTCCTGGGCGCCTCAGTCGTGGCAGTCGTGGCAGTCGGGCTGCTGGCCGGCCCGCTCGTGGCCAACACCTGGGTCCACGCTGATGGCGTAACCGACGCTCAGCAACAGGTCGACCAGGTCCTCGACGAGCTGGACAACCTGCGTGACCAGATGGGCCAGATCGACGAGGACTACTCGGCTGCGCTCGATCGCCAAGACGCTCTCGTGGTGGAGGTTGCGGCCTCACAGACGCGTATCGACGAACTGACTGCGCAACTCGGCGATGTCGAGACCGTGTTACAGCAAATTGCCGTCGACCGCTTTACCGGTGGCGATCCGCTGGCCCTCAGCCCGATCTTCTCCGACGCGGCCACCTACAGCGCCGCCGCGCAGCGGGCTGCACTTGGCGCAATTGCCATCGATACCGGCGAGGGCGACATCGACGGCTTGCAGTCGCTGGTCGACGACCTCGCGGCCGAGCGTGCATCGCTGCAACGCAAGCAGGATGAGCAAGCATCGCTGCTCGCGACGCTGGCGCAGAAGCAGGTGGAGTACGACGCACTGGAGCAGACGTACATTGCCAAGGAAGCCGCCGCCAAGGCCAACCTCGGCGACGCACTACAGGCGGCCGAGGAAGCGCGCGCCGCTGCCGCGGTCGTGAAGGCCGTGGCCAGCCGACCGAACAGCTCTGGCGGCGGCGCAACGGCAGCCCCGCGGGGTGGGGGTGGCAATACCGGCGGCGACACGGGCGGTGGCGCCGACACCGGCAATGGCGCAGTGACCGGCCCAGAGCCGGTCATCACGGCGCCCCCGGTCTCCGGAAAGGCCGGCATTGCCGTCTCGGCGGCTTACAGCCAGCTAGGCGTTCCGTATAAGTTTGCCGCCGAGTCACCCGGCGTCGCATTCGACTGCAGTGGACTCACCAAGTGGGCCTGGGGTCGCGCCGGCGTGGCGATGCCGCACCAGAGCGGAGCCCAATTTGCAAGTTTTCCGCATGTGTCCCAGGACGAAGCGCAGCCTGGCGACCTGATCTTCTACTACTCGCCCATTGGGCACGTCGGCATCTACATCGGTGGCGGCCAGATGATTCACGCCCCCAATACGGGTACGACGGTCAACATTGCCACCGTGCGCTGGAACAACGTCGTCGGCGTCGCCCGCCCGGGCTGACCCTGCAGCACCTCGGCGCACTACGGTTCCCCTCGTGCAGGGCATCGACATCGAACCGGTCAGCAAGTGGCTGGTCGCAAACATTCCTGGTGCTGTTGCGCCGTTCACGTTCGATCTGATCGCCGGTGGTCGCTCGAATCTGACCTTCATGGTGGCCGGCAGCGATGGCGCACAGTTCGTGCTGCGTCGCCCGCCGCTGGGCCATGTGCTCGCGACCGCGCACGATATGGCGCGCGAGTTCCGCATCATCGCAGCTGTCGGGCAGACCAACGTGCCAGTGCCGCCGGCACTGGGACTGTGCACCGATGAGGCTGTCAACAGCGTGCCATTTTATGTGATGGGCTTCGTCGAGGGAACCGTGCTGGACAGTCCCGAGCGCGCGGCCGCGCTCAGCACCGAGTTGCGAGTGGGCGCCAGCCAGCACCTGATCGATGTACTGGCCGACCTGCATGCGGTCGACGTTGACGAAGTGGGCCTGGGCGACCTCGCCAAGCGCGAGGGGTACGTCGCGCGCCAGATCAAGCGGTGGAGCACGCAGTGGGCACAGTCGAAGACTCGCGAGCTGCCCGCGATCGATGAGGTCGCACGCCTGCTGGGCGAGCGCCTGCCCGAGCAGCGTGGTGTCTCGATTGCCCACGGTGACTATCGCTTCGGTAACTGCCTCACCGACCTCACGTCTGGGCGAATTGCGGCGGTGCTCGATTGGGAGCTGTGCACACTGGGCGACCCGCTGGCCGACGTTGGCTACCTGGGTGTGTACTGGTTCAACGGCGACGTCGCCACCTCGCGAGCCAACGACCCCACGCCGGCCGGTGGCTTCCTCACCTACGAAGATCTGCTGCACCGCTACGCGCTGCGCACGGGTCGCGACCTCAGTGGTATTGGCTATTACGTGGCATTCAGCTGCTGGCGGCTCGCGGTGATCAGCGAGGGTGTGTACGCCCGCTACCTGCACGGCGCGATGGGCGCGCAAGAGGGTGTCGAGTTCGAGACGTTCAAGCTCGGTACCGAAGGCCTCGCCGATCGTGCCCTGGAAGCAATGAGGAATCTGCCATGACCGAGTCCGACCACTCACACGGCAACGGCAACGGCAACTCGAAAGTGTTTGAAGGCTGGGCGAAGTCGACGTTTCAGGCGGCCGGGTTCGAGCGCGATGTATACCGCCGAGGCACCGGCCCGGGTGTCGTCATCATTCACGAGATCCCCGGCATCACACCGAAGGTCACCGCGTTTGCCAATGAGGTGGTCGCTGCCGGCTTCACCGTTGTCATGCCGTCGCTGGTCGGCGAGCCTGGTCGCGACATCTCCAACGGCTACGTGTTCCAGTCGATGGCGAAGGTCTGCGTCGCTCGCGAGTTCAGCAACATGGCGCTCAACCAGACGTCGCCGATTATTGCCTTCCTGCGTGCCCTCGCACGCAACCTGCACAACGAGGTGGGTGGCCCGGGCGTGGGTGCTTTGGGCATGTGTTTCAGCGGCGGCTTCGCGCTGGGAATGATGGTCGACGACATCATGATCGCTCCCGTGCTCAGTCAACCGTCCATGCCGTTCGTGTTGGGCATCGGCAAGAAAAAGACCGCACGTGCTTTCGACGTCAACCTGTCGCCCGACGACGCGCTCACCGTTGCCCGCCGGGCCGCGGAGGGCTGCCAGGTGCTGGGTCTGCGCTATGCCGGCGATGCGCTGGTGGGTAACCGCTTCGAGACACTGCGCACCATGTTGGGCGACGCCTTCATCGCCGTCGAGCTGCCCAGCGCCACCAAGCGCGACCACTCGGTGCTCACCGAACAGCGCGACGAACCAAGCGTGCAACGCGTCCTGGAGTTCTTCAAAGAAAAGCTGCAGCGCTAGGCAACTCGGGCTAGCTGTCGAGGCCGAGGGCGTCGTTGGCCAATTGCTTGGTGGTGGTGTAGTCGGCCTTACCGTTGGGTGCCCGCGGTACCTGGGTGACGAACACGACGCGCTTGGGTGCCTTGAAGGCGGCCAAGTCTCGCTTCACGCCCGCGATCACTTTCGCCTCGGTGACCACGGCGCCCTCAACAATCGAGGCGACCGCCGTGACCGACTGACCGAACTTCTCGTCGGCGATACCGACGACCAAGCAATCGACGACGCCGTCAACGCGCTTGACCGACTCTTCAACTTCCTCGGGGAAGATCTTTTCGCCGCCGGAGTTGATGACCTGGCTGCCGCGACCGAGCAGGATCAGCGACCCGTCGGCGGCGACCATTGCCATGTCGCCGGGGAACGAGTAGCGCACGCCCTTGATGGTGCGGAACGTGCGCCCCGACTTCTCTTCATCTTTGAAGTAGCCCAGTGGCACCAGGCCACCGGCCGCGACCAATCCCACCTCGTCGCTGCCAGGTGTGACTTCGCTGCCGTCCTCCATGAACACCTTTGTCGTCGGGCTCTGCGTGAACCTGGCTGTCGAGGGCGGCACACCCTTCATTGAGATGCTGCTGCCCATCGAGCCTTCGGATGAGCCGATTGCGTCGAGAAGGACGACATGCTCGATGCGGTCGAGTAGCTGCTCCTTCACCTCTGCCGTCCACATCACGCCGGACGACACGATCATCTTCAGCTTGGAGAGGTCGTACGGGGTGCCGGCCGCGGTGGCTTCGTCGAGTGCGCGAATGAGCGGCTTGGAGAACGAATCACCGACGATGGTCATGTTGGTAACTGCCTCGTTTTGCACGGTTCGCAGCACTTCATTGGCGTCGAGCGAGCGGCTCTGCAACGTGACGACGGTGGCCCCACCCAAGTGAGGAATCATCGCGCCCAGCCATACGCCCGTTCCGTGCATCAGCGGCGCGCACGGCATTGACACCATCCCGCCGCCGGCATCGATGATGCCTTTGACGAGCGGCGCCACGTCGGTCGCTTCGCCTGGCGGTGCCAGCCCGAGCAGCGGGAAACCGAGAGTGGCGAACGAGCGCGTCATGCCGCCGATGTCGTACATCACACCCTTGGGCATGCCGGTGGTGCCACCGGTGTACAGCATGTAGATGTCGTCTTCGCTGCGCGTGATGCGCGGCATCGGGGTGTGGCTGGCCATCGCCTCCTCGTAGCGGCGAGCTACCGGTACCTGGCCCGCACCACCGTCGTCGACCTCGATCAGCAGCTTCAGCTTGGGCAGCCGTTCGCGGACGCGCTCGACACGATCGCCAAGCGACGAGTGGAAGACGATTGCTTCTGCGTCGGCGTTGTCGAGCAGGTACCACAGCTCCTCGTCCATGTAGCGGTAGTTGATGTTGATCGGTACGCCGCGCATCTTGAAGGCGCCGTAGTGCGCCTCGAGGTATTCGTTGCCGTTGTAGAGGAAGAGCCCAATCTTCGAGTTCGGGCCGAGCCCTGAGGCGTCGAAGGTGGCAGCCATACGCGCGGCGCGTTCGTCGTACTGAGCCCAGGTGAATCGTTTGTCGCCATGAATGACGGCCGTGTGGTCGCCGATCGTGTCGGCGAGTGTTTCCCATACGGTGGCGAAGTGGAACTCCATACGCCGATGGTAGCTACCCGAGTTCGTGGCCGTACATCTCGCCCAGTGGGTCGCTGATCAGTTCCAGCCGCTCGCCGTCGGGGCCACGGAAGTACAGCGACGAACCATCCACATGGGCACATTCCACGCCGGCCGCTTCAAGCCGCTGCTTGGCGGCCTCCCACTGCGGACGATCGATGGAGATCGCGAGGTGGTGATGGCCGCCGAGAACCTCCATGTACGGCCCAAGGACGAGCCCGGGTAGATCGAAGAACGCGAGGGCATTGCCGTGGCCGATGTCGAAGAAGAAGTGCGTGCTGCCCTCGTAGTCGCGGTTCTCGAACATCTCGATCAGCGGGAAGCCGAGCAGGCCGTCGTAGAACTCGATGGTTTGCTTCACGTCGCTACTGAGCAGCGCGACGTGGTGCACGCCGCGGGCAGTGGAGGCTGGTCGTTCTGCCCGCGGCTTGAGGTGCAGTTCGGTCAACTCAGCGCGCCGCGCCGTCAGTGCTTCGCGTTGTTCGCTGTCTATTTCGTGGCCCATACCGACAGTTCAGCACCTTCTGTGCCGGCAGTGAAGGTCAGCGCCTCGGAATCTGTCAGGCGGACCGCGTCGCCCGCGGCAAGCTCGCCGGCGCTTGCCAGCGAGCCGCTGCCGACGGCAACGAACAGGTGGACGTGTGGCGCGACAGGAACGGTGACGGCTTCGCCTGGTTGCAGGCGGCCGCCCCAGAGCACGGCGTCGCGTTGGTGTATCTTGACGGCACCCTCGTGGCCCTGGCCACTGGCGATCGGTACCAGGCCACCAGCGTTGAGCGCCTCGTTGAGATCGAGCTGTTCATAGCCGGGCGCAGTACCGGCAGTGTCCGGGGGAACCCACATCTGCAGGAAGTGCACCGGCTCGTCAGGGCTGGCGTTGAACTCGCTGTGGCGAATGCCCGAGCCGGCGCTCATCCGCTGCGCGAGGCCCGGGTAGAGAATGCCGTGGTGACCTTCGCTGTCCTTGTGCTCCAGGCGCCCGGAGAGCACCCACGTGACGATCTCCATGTCGCGATGGCCGTGAGTACCAAATCCTTGGCCGGCGGCGACGACGTCGTCGTTGTTGACCAGCAGCAGGCCGTGCCCTTCGTGGTCAGGGGAGTAGTGCGGGCCGAAGTTGAATGAGTGCTGCGAGTGCAGCCAGCCGGCATCGGTAAGGAAGCGGTCGGCGGCTCGCTGGACAGTGAACGTTGTCATGATCGCTACAACATAGTTGCGTACGCAACTATTCCGCTGTCGGTGGTGCCGTTCAGCGAGTGCCGTTCAGCGAGTGCCGTTCAGCCACTCGGCACGACGATGCCGCGTGGGCGGGCAACGTCGGTGATGGCGGCCCATTCGGCAGCTGTGTCGTAGCCCAGTGCCCAAAAGACGACACCGCCGATGCGTTGCTCGCGAGCCACATCGACACGTGCCCGCACGCCGGCGGCATCCATGAAGTGGACCTCGCGCATTTGCACGCAGCTGTTGATGCCGTCGCTGCTCACGCGCCGGTAGGTGAAGGTGGACTCCTGGGTGCCCTCGTGGCGAACGGCCGTAGCTCCGTACTGCACGAGCAACGCGGCGACCTCGCGCAAGTTGGGATCCACCTTGCCTGGCGCATCGGCCGGACACGTGCCGGTGGTGTCGATCACCCAGTTGCGACCGTAGAGCGGGATGCCAAGGACAATCTTGCTGTCGTCACTGACGGCCTTCTTCGCCGCCTTCACTGTGCTGCGCACCCACGCAAGCGGGGCGATTGGGCCGGGGCGCTCGGTGGAGTAGTCGTAGGCCATGATACGAATGCGGTCGACGTGCTTGCCGATTGCTGCGTAGTCGTAGACCCAATAGCCGCTGTCACCTGTGCGTTCGGTGTCGTAGATCGGCGGGATGCTGACCGTGAGGAGCTTGCCGCTGAAGTGCAGGGCGGTGGCAAGCTCCTCGATGAAGGCAACCCAGTTCGGCCGCGTCGCTTCCCAAGTCGTGCGGCCGTCGGCGAACGCAAACTTCTCGTAGTCGATGTCGATGCCATCGAAGTCGTTTTGTTGGGCGAGAGCGGCGATGGCCATCACGTGCCGTGCACGCAGCGCAGGGTCGGCCAGTACGGCGGCCATACCGCCGGCCGGCATGCCGTCGATGATGGAGGGGATGACCTTGGCGCCCTGCCGGCGAATGGTGTCGACGAGACCGGCCAATTCCTCGGCGCTGCCGGGAAAGGTGATGTCGGTGGCGCCCGTTGAGGAGTACCCGAACGGCGAGACTTCGTGCAGTGTCCCACCGTAGGTGCCGATCGTGGCGGTGGCCTCTGGGATCACCCAGTACGGCGCCCACCCGCTCATCGGAATGTCCTTCAGCGGCGGCTGCGCAGCGGTGCCGCCTCGCACTGCCGTAGCAACAGCAATACCGAGAGCGGCGACCACCACCAGGGCGATCAGCGGCCGCAGGCGCGACTTGCGGCGCCGTGCGTTGGTGGCGTGAGCGCCGATACCTAGCTCGCTGCCATCCAACTCCCGCAACGATCGGACAACGGTGTAGCCGCGGCCATCGGGAATGTCGACCACGTTGGGGATGGCGAACGTGCGGCACCCGGCGGCGACCGCGCTGGCGACACCGGTGGGCGAATCCTCAACGGCAACGCAGTCCTTGGCGCGGACACCCAATCGATTGGCGGCGATGAT
>JAYUCY010000112.1:0-89049 GCA_043740085.1 Ilumatobacteraceae bacterium | reverse complement strand
GCGAGGAACCTTCGTCGAGCGGGTGCTTGCGGCGCGTACTGCCGTAGCGCTTCACGAGCTCGGCCGTGCTTGCATCCAGGAACAGCACGCGCACGCGGTGACCCTTGGTACGCAGTAGGCGGATTTCGTTGAGCACGTCGGCCTGGTCGGCCGTTGGCCCGACAACCACACCCAGCTGTTGGACACCCGAACCAACGACAGCGCCCGACCCGACGCCGAGTTCGATGATCTTGTCCATCAACGCAACAGGAAGGTTGTCGACGACGAACCAGCCCATGTCCTCGAGAAAGTCGGCCGCGTTCGAACGCCCTGCACCCGACAGCCCCGTGATGACCAGAATGTCAGCCACGGACGCGCACCCTAGCTCTTCGCGTTTGTAGCTCTCAGCGTTTGCTGGTGCGCATGTAGAGCAGCCGAGGGATGGTGGCCGCCGCCTCGTACTCGCTGGCCTTGGCAAGGAACCCGGCGGGCGGGGCGGGCTCGACCATGCGCTCGAGCAGCAATCCGTTGTCGGCCAAGGCGTTCACATAGCGACTGAGTGGGCGATGGATGAAGGGAATGAACACGTCCTTCTCGACCTCCTCGATGGTCTCGTCCTCGATGAGATACGGTCCGATGCGCCAGTACTGCTCGGGCGGGTCGAGGAACTGATCGTCGATCCAGCCGCTGTTGGGGGTCTGCAGCAGCGGATGGTTGAGGAAGAAGCAGAAGCGACCGCCGGGCTGCAGGACTCGGGCGACTTCGGCGATGGCGCTGTCCACATCACGGATGTGCTCAAAGACCAGACAGGCGATCACGGCGTCGAACGTGCCGTCAGCGAACGGAAGTTGCGCAGCGCCTGCACGAGCGAACACTCCCCCGCCGCGCTGGTGGGCAACGCTGACGCAGTTCCATGTGGGGTCGATGCCGACTACTTGCGCCCCGAGCTTGGCGGCGAGGCGGCTGACCTGGCCGTCGCCGCAGCCGACGTCGAGTACTCGTTCGGCACCCGCCAGTTCACGAGCTGCAAGCGGCAGAATCTGCTCCTCGTACTCAGGGTCGGCGCCGGCCGTGAAGCCGTCGATCCACCACTCCGCATGTGTTTCCCACAGGTCGTTGCTCACGCCGCAATCGTACGGGTGTCGTCATAGAGTGCGGCTCAATGGCTACGAGCGAGGCAAACGCCGCTCAGCCGTGTGAGGCTGACCCGATGTTCTGGTAGTCGGAACCGTCCTGCGCCAGCGAGCCCCGCCCAATCGGCTCACGCACGGTGGAATTTCTCGTGGATCGCGTCGGCCACTGCGTCGGGCAGGAACGACAGCGCTTTGAGGTCTTCCAGTGACGCCTTCTTGACTGCGTTGACGCCACCCATCACCTGCGTCAGTTTCTTCTTGCGCGCCTCGCCCAGCCCGGGAATCCCGTCAAGCGACGACGTCGTCATTCGCTTGCCGCGCAGCTCGCGGTGGAACGTGTTGGCGAAGCGGTGGGCCTCGTCTCGAATGCGCTGCAACATGAACAGCGCGTCACTACCGCGCGGCACTTCGATCGGCACGCTACGCCCGGGCAGGTACACCTCCTCGAAACGCTTCGCCAACGATGCGATCGGAATCTCGTCCTGCAGTCCGAGCGCCCTGACAACACGATCAGCGACTGCCAGCTGCCCTTTGCCACCGTCGACCAACAGCAGCTGCGGCGGATAGGCGAACTTGCGCGGGCGACGCCGCTCGCCATCGATCAGCTCTTCGTCCAGCGGCTGGTCGCGCTCATTGAGATATGCCTGTAGGCGACGGGTCAGTACTTCCTCCATCGCTGCGTAGTCGTCGTTGCCGGGGACGTGCACCTTGAAGCGGCGATACTCGCGCTTGTTCGGCAATCCGTCCTCCAGCACCACCATCGAGCCGACGTAGTCCGTGCCCTGCAGGTGCGCCATGTCGTAACACTCGATACGCAACGGTGCTTCCGGCAAGCCCAACAGGTCCTGCAATTCGGTGATTGCGCGGCTGCGCGCGTTGTGGTCGCCAGCGCGCCGCATGCGATGGCGCATGAACTCTTCCTTCGCGTTGCGCGTCACCGTCTCGTGTAGATCGCGCTTGTCGCCGCGCTGCGCAACCCGAATCTGCACGCGACTGCCGCGCAGGTGCGTCAGCCACTCCTCGTACGTTGCGCTGTCGTCGGGCGCCACTGGAACCAGCACCTGCTTGGGCACACCGGCCGGTGGGTCGTCGCCGTAGAGCGCCTCGAGAATACGGTCGATCAAACCGCCGGGCGTCAGCTCCTCCACCTTGTCGAGCACGAAACCCTTGCGGCCGACAACGCGTCCTTTGCGCACGAAAAAGACCTGCACGGCGGCTTCCAATTCGTCGTCAGCGATGCCAATGACGTCGATGTCTTCATTGCGCTCGCCCACCATCTGCTGCTTCTCGATCGCACGGCGAACCGCCAGCAACCGGTCGCGCAGGCGGGCGGCCCGCTCGTACTCCAGCTCCTGCGCGGCGCCAGCCATCTCGCGTTCCAGACGCTTGACGATGTCGTCGGTGTCGCCATCGAGGAAGTCGCACAGCTCTTGCACCAGCTGCCGGTAGGGCATCTCCTCGATCTCGCCGACGCACGGCCCGCTGCACTTCTCGATATGGAACAGCAGACACGGACGTCCAAGGCGCTGATGCTCGTTGAATTTCCCGGGGCTACAGGTGCGGATGGGGAAGCTGCGCAGCAAGAGATCCAGCGTGTCGCGAATTGCATACGCATGCGCGTATGGGCCGAAGTAACGGGTGCCCTTGCGCTTACGGCCACGCATCACAAGGGCTCGCGGGAACTGCTCGTCCAATGTCACCGCGAGGAACGGGTAGCTCTTGTCGTCGCGCAAGCGGACATTGAAACGCGGGTGGTGCTGCTTGATGAGGCTGTGCTCCAGCATCAGCGCTTCCACTTCGTTGCGCACCTCAATCCACTCGACGGAGGCTGCCGTCGCCACCATTTGCGCAGTGCGCGGGTGCATGTTGCGGGGGTCTTGGAAGTAGTTGGAGAGGCGCTGACGCAGGCTGGATGCCTTGCCGACATAGATGACGCGCCCGTCTTTGTCCTTGAACTGATACGACCCCGGTGTCTCGGGAATCGTGCCGGTGGGAGGGCGCGTGACCATCGCGTCGACTCTACGGGGAGCAAGAGGGTGTCGCGGATAGGGTTGGGTCGTGCCCGGCCGCTACCAATTCTCTCTTCCCGAACGCCCCACTCGTGACGGTTGGTTCAAGGTTGGCGCCATCGATGTCACCACCACGGCGCTGCTCGTAGGTCTCGGTGTGATTTCGATGTTTGTGTACGCGATCAAGCGTTCAGTGCTGCTCGAGCTGGCCTTCCTCGGGCCGCTGGTGCGCGACGGCGAAGTCTGGCGCCTCGTCACGTGGCCGACGGTCAACCCGCCCACCGAAATCTGGGTGGTGCTGACACTCGCCTTCTTCTGGTTCGTCGGCCACCGAATTGAAGACTCGATTGGTCGCCGGCAGTTCACGGCTCTGATCGCACTCATGACGGTTGTGCCCGCAGCGGTGGTGTCGTTGGTGCAGTTCGAAGCGGTGTCGTACGCATTCGGACTCGGCATCCTCGGCATCGGGTTGCTGGTCATCTTTGCCCTCGACAACCCGGGCGCGATGTTCTTCTTCGGCATTCCCGCATGGGCGATGGCGGGCGTCTACGTCGGCATCGACATTCTGCGCTACCTCGGCGACCGCCGGTTCGAGACGCTCTTCCTTGAGTTGGGCGTCATCGTGGTCGGCCTGGTCACCGCTCGCCAGTACGGGCTGGTCAGCAGTCTGGAATTCATTCCCAAGTTCGGCGGCAGTACATCGACGAAGAAGGCTGCCCGCGCCACGAAGCGACAGGGCGGTTCGACGGTGGTGGCAGGCGCCTGGACGGTTGCGGACGCGGGAAATTCGGCGATCGACCAGATGGAACTTGACGGGCTGCTCGACAAGATCAGCGCGCACGGCATCGACTCGTTGTCCCGCACCGAGAAGAACCGTCTCAACGAACTCAGCAAGAAGCTCCGCGGCCGCTAACCATCCTACGTTTGTGCACTTTCGGTCGGATACCGAGCAGAAGTGCACAAACGCTTACGCGAGACGGGGGCGGGTGCGTAGTTGGTGGGTGTGGGCCGCCACGAGCAACACGCCGGCCAGCAACGTCGCTGCGTTGGCCAGCATGTGATAGCCCCACGCCTGCTTGACAAATCCAGAGGCGAAGGCGGCCATGCCGCCGCAGAAGCTCATCGTGAGGTCGGCGGTGCCTTGCACTTCGACCCGAGTGTTGATCGGCACGGCACCGGTGAGCAAGCTGCTACCAGCAATCAGCCCGATGTTCCAACCAACGCCCAGCAGGAACAAGCCGGCGAAGATGAGCGATGGTACATACCCCGCAACGACCGAGACGACGGTGCCCGCGGCGAGCACAACCGAGCCGACCATCACAGCTCGAACCTGACCGGCGAACCCGACGAAGCGACCGACGAACGGAGCGAACGCGTACATCCCCGCGATGTGCAGCGCAATGACGTATGCCGACAGGTCGGCCTGGCCGTGATCTTTCATGTGCGACGGCGTCATCGTCATCACGGCCACCATCGCGGTCTGCGACAGGACCATTGCCACCAGCCCGAGCGTGGCCAGCTTGCTACTGCGAATGACAGCCGACGACAGGCGAACCTGCTGCATCGGCCGCACGCGCTCCGCGTGCGGGTCGAGTTGACCGTTCACCGCCAGTGGATCGGGGCGCAGTCGGCGGGCGATCACCGTCAGTGCGACCAGAAGGAACAGGGCGGCGAAGAAAAATGGCCCAATGAACTGGTCGAGACCGACGGCCATGCCCACCCGCTTCTCCCACGGGGTCAGGATTGGACCGAAGATGGCACCCAACGTGCCGACCACCACGACGCTGGCAATTGCCTTCGCTCGATCGTGCTCGCGTGCGAGGTCGACGGCGACATAGCGGCCCTGCAATGTGGCTGCCTGCGCGCCGCCGAAGCACATCATGCCAACCAGGAACAGCGGGAACGAGCGCAGCTGGCCGCCGATACCAGCGATCACGGCGCCGACAGCGCCCAGGCCAAACGCAAACATCAACCCGGGCCGACGACCGTTGCGGCGCATGAAAGCCGAGAGGGGCACCACCAGGAACGCCGCACCCAGTGTGAAGGCCGCCGAGCCCGAGCCGGCGAAACGATCCTTGCCGTGCAGCAAATCCTTGGCGAGCAGCGCTCCAACAGCCACCACACCGGCGACGGCCGCCTGCCCCGGAACCTGCGCAAGACGCAGTGTGACGAGAGTGCGCCGCTGCAGCACCGAGTGGTCCGCGATGGTGTCGACCACGAGTGGGATGTCAGTCACAGGGCGACCGTAGCAACCGAGGTCAGCCGTCGAGGAGGGGTTTGAGGAAACGCCCGGTGTGGCTGTCGTCCACCTTCGCCACAGTCTCTGGGCTGCCTTGGGCGACGACTAAACCGCCACCACTGCCGCCTTCGGGCCCCAGGTCGACAATCCAGTCGGCCGTCTTGATGACGTCGAGATTGTGTTCGATGACCAGCACCGTGTTGCCCTGGTCGACCAGTCGTGACAGCACGGTGAGCAAACGACGAACGTCTTCGAAGTGCAAGCCTGTGGTGGGCTCGTCGAGCAGATAAATGGTATGGCCCGTATTGCGCTTGGCCAGCTCTGTGGCCAGCTTGACGCGCTGCGCCTCGCCGCCCGACAGCGTGGGCGCGGACTGGCCGAGTCGGACGTAGCCGAGGCCAACATCCATGAGCGTTCGCATGTAGCGGTGAATGGCGGGCTGGTTGGCAAAGAAGTCGACGGCCTGGGCTACCGGCATGTCGAGAATCTCGGCGATATTCTTGCCCTTGAACTGAATATCGAGCGTGTCGCGGTTGTAGCGGGCGCCCTTGCAGACCTCGCACGGCACGTACACGTCGGGCAGGAAGTGCATCTCGATCTTGATGGTGCCGTCGCCGCTGCACGCCTCGCAGCGACCGCCTGCCACGTTAAAGCTGAAACGACCGGGCATGTAACCGCGCACCTTCGACTCGGCGGTGGTAGCGAAAAGCTTGCGGATGTTATCGAACACGCCCGTATACGTGGCCGGGTTGCTGCGCGGTGTACGGCCGATGGGCGACTGATCCATATCAATCACCTTGTCGAGCTTCTCGATGCCTTTGATGTTCTTGTGGCGTCCAGCCGCGGCCTTCGACTTGTAGATCTTCTGCATCAGCACCGGCAGCAGAATGTCGCGCACCAGTGTGCTCTTACCGCTGCCGCTGACACCGGTGACAGCCACGAAACAACCCAGCGGAATCTTCACATCGAGGTTGCGCAGGTTGTGCTCTTTTGCGCCCTGGATCTCGAGCCAGTCGGCGCCCGGCTTGCGCCGCACCTGCGGCACCGGAATGGTGCGCCTGCGGCTGAGGTACTGACCCGTGATGGATGCCTTCGACTTGAGAATGCCCTTCACCGGGCCGCTGTACACCACTTCCCCGCCGTGCTCGCCGGCACCGGGCCCGATGTCGACAATCCAGTCGGCCTCCATGATGGTGTCTTCGTCGTGCTCCACGACCAGCACTGTGTTGCCCAGGTCGCGTAGGCGCAGCAGGGTGTCGATGAGACGACGGTTGTCGCGCTGATGCAGGCCCACCGACGGCTCGTCGAGTACGTACAGCGTGCCGACGAGGCCGCTGCCGATTTGGCTGGCGAGGCGAATGCGTTGCGCCTCGCCGCCGGCCAGGGTGCCGGCGTTGCGTGAGAGCGAGAGATAGTCGAGGCCCACGTCGAGCAGGAAGCCGAGGCGAGCGTTGATCTCTTTCGTCACTCGCTCGGCAATCATGCGGTCGCGCTCGCTGAGCTCGAGTGCACCGAGGAAGTTGGACGAATCGCCTATGGCCATCTCGCAGATCTCGGAGATGTTCTTGTCGTTGATGGTGACCGCCAGCGTGGACGGCTTGAGGCGGGCGCCCTTGCACTTTGGGCACGGCACCTCGCGCATGTAGCCCTCGTACTGCTCGCGTGCCCAATCGCTCTCGGCGCCCGCGCGGCGGCGGTTGAGCCACGGCACTACGCCTTCGTAGGCGGTGGAGTACTCGCGGGTGCGGCCGTAGCGGTTCTTGTACTTGACCTTCAGATTGCCCTCAACGCCGTACAGGATGACTTTTTGCTGCTTGGCGTTGAGGCTGCCGTATGGCGCATCCATATCGATGTCGTAGGTCTCGGCAACCGCTTCGAGCATGCGCGTGAAGTACTGAGTGCTACTGGTACGCCAGGGTGCGATCGCCCCACCGTTGATGGACATGTCGTGGTCGGGGATCAGCAGTTCGGGGTCGACCTCGAAGGTGGTGCCCAGGCCATCGCACGATTCGCAGGCGCCATACGGCGAGTTGAACGAGAAGTTGCGAGGGGCTGGCTCGTCGTAACTGGTGCCGCACTTTGGGCACGCAAGGTGCTGGCTAAAGGTGAGCGTCTCGCCTTCCACCGCGTCGCCGCCGGCCGCATCCTTGGCCGCGAACAGCTCGATCTCGGCGACCCCGTCGGCCAGCTTCAGCGCCGTCTCCAGCGAATCGGTGAGACGCCGTTCGATGCCATCGCGGCGCACCAGACGGTCGACGATGATCTCGATCTTGTGCACCTCATAGCGCGCCAACTTCTCGTCGCGCTTGAGGAACTCGGCGATGTCGACCACTTCGCCATCGACCCTTGCACGCACGAACCCTTGCCCGGCGAGGTCGTCGAGCAACGTGCTGTACTCGCCCTTGCGGCCGCGCACCACCGGTGCCAGTACTTGGAAGCGAGTGCCGTCGGGCAGCAGCAAAATGCGGTCCACAATTTGCGACGGCGTCTGGCGTTGCAGCCGGGTGCCATCGTTGGCGCAATGCTGTACACCGATGCGGGCGAACAGCAGGCGGAGGTAGTCGTAGACCTCGGTGATGGTGCCAACGGTGGAGCGTGGGTTGCGGCTGGCGCTCTTCTGGTCGATGGAGATGGCCGGCGAGAGGCCTTCGATCACATCGACATCGGGCTTGTCCATCTGCCCCAAGAACTGGCGCGCGTAGGCACTGAGCGACTCGACGTATCGACGCTGGCCCTCGGCATAGATGGTGTCGAACGCAAGGCTGCTCTTGCCCGAACCGGAGAGCCCGGTGAACACCACTAGCCGGTCGCGAGGGATCTCAATACTGACGTTTTTCAGGTTGTGCTCGCGCGCGCCGCGCACGACAATCTTCGCTTCGGGAGCAGCGGCCATGGCGGGAGGCTACCAAACGAACACCTGTTCTCTGCAACCACAACTGGCCGAGTCGCGGCCACCGCAGACTGATTGTCAAGATTCGTTGAAGTTGCCAGCTCAGCGCGCCGATAGACGTGCATGAGCATCGGCGCGAGTCACGACATCACGTTCAGGCGTGCGGCACAGCGCGTGTTGGAACACCTCGCGGCAACCACCGGTCTGGGCACCTGGGCGGTGTGCAGGGTTGACCAACACGGCAGCCACACGCTCGCCGTCGACGACGCGCTCGGCGCGGTTCACGCCAACACAATGCTGGCCAAACCCCTGGGTCAGGACGCACACGTCCGCATCGCAGCCCCCGTCACATTCCCGGATGGTCAGCCGTTCGGCGAGCTCATTGGCTTCGACCAGCGCGAGCCGATGATCTCTGTCGAGCAGAGCACGGCACAGGCTCGTGTATTCGCAACACTGCTGGGCGCCCTGGCCGCCGCCGAGGTAACGCTGTGTATCGAGCACCGCATTGCCGAGATTCACGACGGGCTCTCGGACCCGCTCACCGGGCTGGCTACTCGCCAAGGCTGGGAGCAACGGCTACGTCGCGATGAGCAGTTCTGTCGCGAGTTTGGCGAGCCGGCTGCGGTAATGATGATCGAGCTGGACGACCTGAGGCGCAACAACGAACTGCACGGGCACTCTGCCGGCGACGAGCAACTGAAGGTTGCCGGTACCGTGCTGCGCGAGGTGCTGGCCGGCCGTCACTTCGGTGCGCGCATCACCGGCGATCGTCTGGGGGCCTTGCTCGTTGGCATCAGCGACCACGAGGTTGGCGAGCTGGAACGTGACACCCGTCAGGCCCTCGCTGCCTCCGAAGTGTCAGCGGCCGTCGGAGTTGGCCACCGCCGACCGGAGACCGGTATTGACGGTGCGTTGGCAGCCGCTGATGGCGACATCACTCGGACGCACTCCGTTCGGGAGTTCGCCTCAGCCGACGCGAACCAAGCGGCCGAACTTTTGGACGCAATGGAGCGCAGAGCAATCAAGCCGTACTTCCAACCGATTGTTGATTTGCGAACGGGTGACGTTGTCACGCTGGAAGCGCTGGCCCGTTGGCAATCGCCAGACGGAGTGCGCGAGCCCGACCAGTTTCTCCCACTGCTCCAGCAAGCCGGCCTGCTGGGTGCACTGTTCGATCGCATCTTGGAGGACGGCCTGCAGAAGCTGGTCGAGTTCCGAACCATCTCCCCCAACCTGCAGCTGGCCGTCAATTTCGAGTTCGACACCAAGCCGGTCAACTCGCTGCTCGACACCGTTCGCGACCGACTGAACGCATACGGCCTGCCACCCGAGGCGCTGTCCCTGGAGCTCAGCGAACGCCAGACCTTCGAGCTGCCGGCCGACGTGCGCGACGAACTGTTCGCCATTGCCGAAATGGGCGTGCACCTGATGCTCGACGACTTCGGTACCGGGTTCGCCTCACTGGAAACCCTGACCAGCCTGCCCGTCACCGGCGTCAAGCTGGACCGTCGGTTCACCGGCCAGGTCGTCAACGGCGAGCGCGAGAGCATCGTAGTCAAAGCGATGATTGCGCTGGCCGCCGAGACCGGTTTGACCGTCATCGCCGAAGGCATCGAGACGCAACTGCAGTGCGACCGTCTGGTGCGCATGGGCTGCCGTCTCGGCCAGGGCTACCTGTTCGCTCTCCCCCAGCCCGCCGAAGCCGTCGCCACCGTGCTCTCGGCTCCGCTGGTCAGCACCTTCTAGTCAGCCAGCGTCGCGCAGCTCGCGGCGAAGCTCGTTGACCTCGTCGCGTAGACGCGCGGCGTACTCGAACTTCAGCTCGGCGGCTGCCTCATGCATCTCCTCTTCCAGCGTTTGGATGAGGCGTGCCAGCTCTTTCTGCGGCATGGTCTTCAGCTCGCGCTGCACCTTGTCTCGCTCGCGGTTGCGACGGTTTCCCTTGCCCGGCACGGGCGCAGTGTCGTCGGGCCGAAGCAGCGACAGAATGTCGCCAACGGCCTTACGGATGGTCTGCGGGTTGATGCCGTTCTCGAGGTTGTAGGCAATCTGGCGGCCACGTCGTTCGCGGGTGGTGTCGATGGCTCTGGTCATGCTGGGGGTGATCTTGTCGGCGTACATCACCACCTGGCCATCCACGTTGCGGGCGGCGCGACCGATCATCTGGATCAGCGAGGTTTCGCTACGCAGGAAGCCTTCCTTGTCGGCATCGAGGATGCTGACCAGCGACACCTCCGGAAGGTCGAGACCCTCACGGAGAAGGTTGATACCGACCAGTACGTCGAACTCACCGAGGCGTAGCGCGCGCAGGATTTCGATGCGCTGAATGGTGTCGATGTTGCTGTGCAGGTAGCGAACCCGAAGCCCCTGCTCAAGCAGGTAATCGGTGAGGTCTTCGGCCATCTTCTTGGTGAGCGTGGTGACCAACACGCGGTCGCCCATGGTGAGGCGGGTGTTGATGTTCTCGATCAGGTCGTCGATCTGGCCCTTGGTGGGCTTGACGATGACTTCCGGGTCGACCAGGCCCGTGGGGCGCACGATCTGCTCGACCACCTGCTGGCTGTGTGAAATCTCGTACGGCGAGGGCGTGGCGGACACGAAGACGCACTGGTTGACGCGCTCGAACGTCTCCTCGAAGCGCAGCGGCCGGTTGTCTCGCGCGCT
Source organism: Ilumatobacteraceae bacterium (assembly GCA_043740085.1). Lineage (GTDB taxonomy): Bacteria > Actinomycetota > Acidimicrobiia > Acidimicrobiales > Ilumatobacteraceae > UBA668. Next base: position 78,135 of record JAYUCY010000112.1, on the reverse strand, counting down.
CGGCAGCCGGAAGCCGTGTTCGACCAAAATGTCTTTACGGCTGAGGTCGCCCAGGTACTGGCCGTGCAGCTGTGGCACGGCCACATGGCTCTCGTCGATGACGAGCAGAAAGTCTTTCGGGAAGTAGTCGATGAGAGTGAATGGCGGCTGCCCGGTGACACGACCGTCGATGTGCATGGAGTAGTTCTCGATGCCGTTGCAGTAGCCGACCTCGGCCATCATCTCCAGGTCATACTGGGTGCGCATCCGCAGGCGCTGTGCTTCCAGCAACTTGCCGTTGGCTTCGAACCAGGCAAGCCGCTCTTGCAGCTCAGCTTCGATACCCACGACCGCTTTACGCATTCGCTCTTCGCCAGCAACGTAGTGAGTAGCCGGGAAGATCATCACCTGGCTCATGTCGTTGAGTGTCTCGCCAGTGAGCGGGTCGATGGTGGTGATGCGATCGACGGTGTCGCCGAACATTTCGATACGCAGCACCGTCTCGTCGTACGACGGATGGATCTCGATGGTGTCGCCGCGCACGCGGAACTTGCCGCGACCAAGAGCGATGTCGTTGCGGTCGAACTGCAGGTCGACGAGACGGCGCAGGATGCTGCGCATGTCGTAGTCGACGCCCGTGTGCAGCTCGAGCAACTGCCCGCGGTATTCAGCGGGGTCACCCATGCCGTAAATGCAGCTGACCGATGCGACCACGATGGTGTCGCGGCGAGTGAGTAACGCGGCGGTGGCCGAGTGGCGCAACCGGTCGATCTCGTCGTTGACCGACGAGTCCTTTTCGATGTAGGTGTCGCTCGAGGCCATGTACGCCTCGGGCTGGTAGTAGTCGTAGTAGCTGACGAAGTACTCCACCCGGTTGGTCGGGAAGAACTCGCGCATCTCCTGCGTCAGCTGAGCAGCCAACGATTTGTTGGGGGCAAGAATCAACGTGGGACGCTGCGTGGCCTCGATGGTCCAGGCGATGGTGGCGCTCTTACCCGAGCCGGTAATGCCCAGCAGTGTTTGAAATCGATCGCCGCGCTCAATGCCTTCGGTGAGTTTGGCGATCGCGTGAGGCTGGTCGCCAGCGGGCTGGAACAGAGACTCGACCTTGAACTCGGGCACGCTGCGCAGCCTATCCGGCGAACGGGTGTTCGGGCGACACAATGGCGGGCCTGGCGAGGGGCGCGCCATCGTCATTACGATGCACCATCGAGGTGGTCGAGGAACTGAACTGGAAGTCGGCGCGCAACTGGGGCAGGGATTGCAACCAGTTCCACAACCGATCTATCTGCTCGACGAGCGCATCCGGGCGGCCGCTGTTGTCGATGACGAAGTCGGCGGTTTCCAGTCGGAGTTCGCGGGTCGCTTGACGAGCGATGCGGGCGCGGGCGTCGGCCTCATCGAAACCTCGATACTTCACCAGCCGCTCCACCTGTGTTGCAACCGACACGTCGACGACGATCTTGCCCTGCAGACCCTCGCGCGGGTTCTCCGTCAGCAACGGGATGTCCAACACCACAACGTTGTCGGTGGCAACATTCTCCATCACCTGACGGTTCATCTCCGCCCCCACGGCCGGGTGCACAATTCCGTTGAGATCCTTCAGCGCGTCGGGGTCGGCGAAGGCGATGCCTGCAAGCGCCGCACGATCCAGCGAACCGTCCGCCGCAATGACGCCAGCACCGAAACGCTCAGCCAGCTTCGCCAACACCGGCGAGCCCGGTCGCTGTACATCGCGGACGACCTGGTCGGCGTCCACGATCACCGCGCCTCGCGCCGCCAGCGCTGCGCTGACGGTCGACTTCCCAGACCCAATACCGCCCGTCAACCCCACCAAGATCATGCAGCGATGGTAACCGGCAGTGCACTCGCGGGCCGGAGCGGCAGGCACAAGTAGCATCCCGGTGGTGGCGGACGATACTGACGAACTGGCGAACAGGCCGGCGAACGCTTCGGACCCCACCTCTGTCGGCTGGCCACTCGTTGAACGACGCGGCCGCGGCCGCAGCCGCAGCCGCACACCGCCCAGCGGCATCGACCGTCGCTCGCTTGGCCCGAACGACACCGGCCCGCTCACACTCGGCCAGCCGGGCGCTTCCGTCCCGCCCACACTCACCGGCGCGCCACTCTGGCCGTTTCGAGTTGCAGCGCTCATTGGCGCCCTCGTTCGCGCGCAACCCGACCTGTCGTGGCACAACTGGAGCCTGGTCGCCAACACGGCCGCCGCCACCGTCTTCACCGCGGCTGCATGTCTCCGCCCCGTCGCCTACCGCAACGATCCCAAGACCCGCCTGCGCATCGTCATCGAGCTGGCTGTCGTTGTCGCTGCAGTGCTGCTGACCGGTGCCTGGGCATCGCCCTTCGTCCTCTTCCTCGTTCCTATCGGCATGCTCGCCGGCTTCGCCACCGGTGGCATGTTCAGCGCCCAACTGGCCGTCGCCGCAGTCGCCGTCATCACTGTGCAACACGTTCCCAACGTCGGCGTGCGCCAAGGCCTACAAGACAGTGCGCTGTGGGTTGGGCTGCTCGGCCTCGTGGCATTCACCAGCGGTCTCGCCCACCGCGCCGCACACGACGCAGCGCGCCAACAGCAGGTCGCACTCGACAGGGTCAGCCGCCTCGCCGAGGCCAACTCACTGCTGTTCGCACTGCAGCGCGTCGCCCAAACGCTGCCGGCCTCACTGGACCTGGAAGAGGTACTCGACTCCACCGTCGGCCGCCTGCGCACGATGGTGCGCCACGACCTCCTCGCGGTCTACCTCGTCGACCTCAGCACCCGCCGCGCCACGCCCGCGCGTACCCACGGCGGCAACACCGCCCGCACCTACCCTCTCGACCGTCTACCCACAGGACTGCGGCAATCAGCCGAGTCGCTGAAGACCATCCGCATCGACCGGCTGAACGAAGGCGAAGGTGTCTCCCCCGGCGCAACGTGCGGCCTCTATGCAGCGCTCCGAGCGCGAGGCGCCCTGGTCGGTTTCATCGCCGTCGAATCATCCACCGCTGGCTCGTTCGGCCAGCAGCAATCAGAGATCGTCCACGGCCTCACCGAACCATTCGGCATCGCCATCGACAACGCCCGGATGTTCCGCCGCATCCGCACACTCGCCGCCGATGAAGAACGAACGCGCATCGCCCGCGAACTCCACGACCACGTCGGCTCGTCGCTTGCGATGATCGGCTTCGAGGTTGACCGAGCGCTCTCGGTCGCGGCCGATGGCGGCGAGACCGAACCCGTCCTCCGCGAACTTCGCGAGCAGGTCTCCGCCGTCGTCCGCGATGTGCGCGACACCCTCTACGACCTGCGCACCGAGATCACCCATAGCCGCGACCTGGCAGCCACCGTCGCAGAATTCCTCACGCGCGTCAGCCAGCGCAGCGGCATCGAAGCCCTCAGCGACATTCGCCTCAGCGAACGGCTCCCGCTTGTGATCGAACGCGAACTCTGGCAGATCATCAGAGAAGCGATTCTCAACGCAGAGCGCCACTCGCACGCCACCCACTTGCTGGTCAGCGGGCGCCAGAGCGGATCCGACCTGCAGTTCGCAATCCGCGACGACGGCGTCGGCTTGGATGCGTCCGACGCCCGACCCGACAGTTACGGTCTGGTCGGCATGCAAGAACGGGCACAGCGCCTCGACGCCGAGCTGACGCTGCAGTCACTGACCACCGGCGGTACCGAAGTTCGTATTCACCTCGTGATGGAAGGGCAGCCCAGCGAGTGAGCGTCTCAGTCGTACTCGTCGATGATCACACCATGTTGCGCCAAGGCCTGCGCCGAGCGCTCGAAGCGGAAGGCATCAAGGTGCTGGGCGAGGCCGCCAACGGTGAGGAGGGCGTACGCGTGGCCCTCGCCACCCGCCCCGACGTCGTGCTGATGGACGTCTCGATGCCAACAGTCGACGGCATCGAAGCAACCCGCCGCCTGGTCGCGGCAGCGAGTGCGATGCGCGTCGTCATGCTGACCATGCACATCGACCGCGAAGTCTTCGACAGCGCGCTCAAAGCCGGCGCTGTCGGCTACGTCACCAAAGACTCCTCGATCAGCGAGGTCGTCGAAGCCATCCGCCTCGCTGCCAATGGTGACCGCCCCATGTCGCCAGGATTGGCGGAAGCACTTCTCAAAGAGGCCCGCCGCGACACTGACGGCATCATCTCCACCCGCGAGGAGGAGGTGCTGCAACTGGTCGCCGATGGGCTGGGCACCAACGAGATCGCCGAGCGCTTGTACATCAGCCACCGCACGGTGAAGAACCACCTTGCCTCCATCTACGACAAGCTCGACGCCCGGGACCGGACGCAAGCCGTCCTGATGGCCGTGAAGATGGGCATCGTCAAACTCACCTGAAAACGCATGATGGCACGGCCTCACAGCCGTGCCATCCCTGCAGAGATTCGAAGAATCAGGTTTCGGGGGCCTCGTCGGCAGCTGCATTCTCGGTGACGACATCGTCGGCGGCAACCTCAGCGGCAGCGGCTTCAAGTGCCTCAGCGGTGCCAGTGGCAGCCTCCGCGACCGGCGGCAGCCCGGCAGCGCGGGCGGTGCCATCGGCGCCCGGGGGTGCCTCGCCTGGGTTCTCCTGGTAGTACTCGGCCCATGCGGCCTCGCGCTCGGCATCGTCGCCACCAGCGGCCCAGTTACCGTGCTCGTCGATCTCGAAGTGCGAACGGTACTCCTCGGCCAGCTCGCCGCCCTCGGCAGCCTGCTTGATGGAGAGGCTGATACGGCGACGGGCCAGGTCGAGATCGATGATCTTGACCCACAGCTCTTCGCCGGGCGTGACGACCTGCTCGGGCGAATCGACGTGGTGCGTAGACATCTCCGAGATGTGTACGAGACCCTCGATGCCTTCGCCAACCTGCACGAAACCACCGAACGGCACCAGCTTGGTGACACGGCCGTAGACCAGCTGGCCCACTTCATGCGAGCCGGCGAACTCCTGCCACGGATCTTGCTGGGTGGCCTTCAGCGACAGGCTGATGCGCTCACGGTCGAAGTCGACATCGAGCACCTGGACGGTGACCTTGTCGCCAACGGTGACAACGGCACCCGGGTGGTCGACGTGCTTCCACGACAGCTCGCTGACGTGGATGAGACCATCCATGCCGCCGAGGTCGACGAACGCACCGAACGACACGACGCTGCTGACAACACCCTCGCGGATCTCGCCCGGCTTGAGGTTGGTGAGGAAGCTGTCGCGGCTTTCCTTCTGCGTCTCTTCCAGGAAGGCACGACGGCTGAGGACCACGTTGTTGCGGTTCTTGTCGAGCTCGATGATCTTGGCCTGGACGATCTTGCCGACGTACGGCACGAGATCGCGCACACGGCGCAGCTCGACCAGCGATGCGGGCAGGAAGCCACGCAGGCCGATGTCGACGATGAGACCGCCCTTGACGACCTCGATGACCGGGCCCTCAACGGTGCCTTCGGCTTCCTTGATCTTCTCGATGGTGCCCCATGCACGCTCGTACTGGGCACGCTTCTTCGAAAGGACCAGACGGCCTTCCTTGTCTTCCTTGGTGAGCACCAATGCCTCAACCGAGTCGCCCAGCGACACGATTTCGTGCGGGTCGACGTCGTTGCGGATGCTCAGCTCGCGGGAGGGGATAACGCCTTCGCTCTTGTAGCCGATGTCGAGGAGAACTTCGTCCTTGTCGATCTTGACGACAATGCCGTGGACCAGCTGGCCGTCCTCCACGGAGACCATGGTGCCTTCGATGGCTTCGGAGAACGACATGCCGAGATCGTCGGACACGATCTCGCGGGGGGTGTAATTGCCCTCTTCGTCAAAGGTGCCCCAGGCACCGGAAGTCAAGAAGGAAGTAGAGGTATCGGACAAGAGACGATCGCTTTCGGACAAAAACCTAGGTAATCCGGCGGATTCCGGACCTGCGGAGGATACCAGCGGACCCGGCAAGTGTCATCAGCCTCGACGCGCGATTACCAAGAATTCAGCGGTTTCGGTGGTGGGCGTTGCCAGCTGGTAGTCGCCCGGTTCCACGCTGTTGATCGACTCAATGGTCAGCCCCGCAAGACGACACAGCACGCGCAACTCGCGCGGCGTGTAGCAGCCCGTCCACAGATCGACGGGTTGAGGCTCACCCCGCTCGTTGCGGACCTCGGTGCGCTCATGGTTGACGCCCGTGGCCGCATCGAAGGTTGCTCCTGGGTTGTCGTCGGCAGCGAAGTACTTCACTGCGAAGTAGGCGTTGAACGCGCTGAGGGCCAATGCTCCCCCGGGCTTGAGCGCTCGCGCCATGCCATTGAGCACCGTCTCGTCGTCGCTGTTGGCCGTCATCAGACCGAAGGCGCCCTGGCAGAGACAGATGACGACGTCGAACTCGCCGTCGAAGTTGAGGTCGCGAGCGTCGCGACGTTCGAACGTCGCACCGTCGGGTGCATCCTGGGCAGCAAGTTCGATGAACCGTTCGCTGATGTCGATGCCGTGCACCGTGAGCCCGCGTCGGGCCAACTCGTGTACGTGTCGACCAGGCCCGCACCCCACATCCAGCACTCGCTGGCCCGGCTGCAATTGCAGCGCTCCCATCAAGAAGTCGACTTCCTGGCGGGTCCCCTTCGTGAACGAGTAGCGCAGGTACGCGCCACCCAGATGATCCGCAATCGGCTCAAACCAATGAGACCCGTGGTCGCTCATCGCTCCAGTCTGCCCGGTCCGAGATTTACGCCACCAGTTCCAGTTCCACGCCGCCAGTCCGAGTTCCACAGCGCCAGTCCGAGTTCCACGCCGCCAGTCCGAGTTCCACAGCGCAATGCGAGTGGGTACTCGCGCCCCGGGATGCGAGTACCCACTCGGATCCCCGAGATGGCATCCTCAGCCGCCCACGGGCGGGTAAACGTGACGAATGTGACCGGTTTACCCGCCCTTGGGCGGCGGAGGGTGCCGAAGTTGGAGCTAGCTCGGACCGCCCGGGGACCGCCCGGGGACCGCCCGGGGACGGGCTGGCGAGCCGTTCAGGATTTGCCGGCGGCCCAGGTTTTGCCCCAGGCGACGTTGACTTCCAACGGCACGTCGAGCTGCGCGGCATTGCGCATGAGGTCGATCACCAGTGGGCCGACCTGATCCATCTCGGCCTCGGGAGTTTCGACGAGCACTTCGTCGTGCACCTGCAGCACCAGCCGGCTTGCCACCCCGGCAGCCTCCAACGCCTGATCGATGCGAACGAGCGCGACCTTGAAAATGTCGGCGGCCAGGCCCTGAATGCCAGCGTTCATTGCCTGCCGTTCGCCAGCCTGACGAATGCGGAAGTTGCTGTTGGACAGTTCGGGAATCGGCCGACGACGGCCGAACAGCGTCTCGGTGTATCCGCGCATGCGAGCCTCGACCACCGTGCGGTCCATGTAGTCCTTCACGTTCGGAAAGGCCTCGAAATACGCGTCGAGAATGACCGCTGCCTCGCTGGTCGGAATCGATAGCCGCTGCGCCAGCCCGTACGCCTCCATCCCGTAGGCCAGGCCGTACGAGACCATTTTCGCCTTCGACCGCTGCTCTGTCGTCACGTCACCTGGCGCCACGCTGAACACTCGCGACGCAGTTGCGTTGTGGATGTCGGTGCCACTGGTGAACGCCTCGATCAGACCCGGGTCTTGCGCCAGGTGGGCGATGCAGCGCAGCTCGATCTGGTTGTAGTCGGCGACCAACAGCTGGCAGCCGGGCGCCGGAATGAACGCTTTACGGAAGAGCTTCCCCTCGTCGCTGCGCACCGGAATGTTGTGCAGGTTGGGCTGGTCGCTGGAGAGACGGCCAGTGCGGGCAACGGTCTGGTTGAACGTCGCATGGATTCGGCCGTCGGGCGCCACCTCCGCCAACAGCCCGGTGCCGTAAGTACCGCGCAGCTTCTCGACCTCGCGGTACTGCAGCAGCGGATCGATGAACTCGGGCCACTCGTCACGCAACTTCTCCAACGTCGCCGCGTCGGTGCTGAACCCGGTCTTCGTCTTCTTACCGGGCGCCAAACCGCGCTCGTTGTACAGGATCTCGCGCAGCTGAATCGGTGAGTTGATGTTGAACGGCCGGCCGACCACTTCCTGCAGCACAGCACTCAGACGCTCGACATCGGCAGTGAGGCGCGCGTTCAACTGCGTCAGCTCGGCAACGTCTACGGCGATGCCGACGTGCTCCATCTTGGCGAGCACACCAACCAACGGATTCTCGATCGAGGCATACAGATCTGCCATGCCCTGCTTCTCCAACGAGGCCTCCAGCGCGGCCGACAGGTGCGCGACGGCCAACGCGCCACGCGCCGCAATCTGCCGCTCGTCGGGGCCACCGCCAAAGTCGAGCTGACCGCTGGACGCGGCGCCATCGTCTGGCAGTTGAAAGCGCGTGTAGCGCGTCAACAGATCGCGTAACGCGTAGCGAATGTCGGCCGGATCGATGAGGTACGCGGCAATCGCCGTGTCCAGCCGCAGACCGGGCACCGCACCACCTTGATCCAGCAGCCAACGCATCAGCGCCTTCGCATTGTGGCCGCGCCAGCCGGCGTGCGCACCCAGCGCCGCCAACACTTCCGGTGCGTGCACCACGTCGGCAGGCAGCCAGGCGACTTCTGCGCCATCGGCGTCAGTCACCACGGCAAGCCCGGTGACATCGCTACGGCCTGGGTCGCCCGACCAGCTCGGAATCGCATCGAGTGTCAATTGCGCGGCAATCAGAGCGGCGGCCTCCGCCGGGCGGGTGACATCGTTGACCTCCGCCTCCAACACCTCGCCAGATGGGGCCAGCGGCATCGCACCGGCGGCGGCACCGATACCGAAAGTGGCCAGCGCCTCGTACAGCCGATCATGCAGCGCACGGAACTCCAGGAAATCAAACAGGCGCTTCACCTCCGCATCGTTCGGCTCGACGGTGAGCGTCTCGAACGCCACCGACACCGGCGCGTCGCGTCGCAGCGTCATCATGTCGAAGTTGTGGCGTGCCCGACCCTCGTGCTCGATCAGCGACGACTGTAACTTCGGTGTCTGCTCACTGACATGCGCGAAGATGCCGTCGAGGCTGCCGTACTGGTTGAGCAGCTTCGCCGCCGTCTTCTCCCCCACACCCGGTACGCCCTCCAGGTTGTCGCTGGGGTCGCCACGCAGCGCTGCGTACTGCGGGTAGAGCGCAGGCGTCACGCCGGTCTTCTGGGCGATGCCCGCCTCGTCGTAGAGCGCGTAGTCGCTGACGCCGCGCTTGTTGTACATCACGCGCACATGCGGGTCGTCGACGAGCTGATAGCTGTCGCGGTCGCCGGTGACGATGATCGCGTCGTGGCCCTTCTGCTTCGCCTGCTCGGCGAGGGTTGCGAGAATATCGTCGGCTTCCCACCCGGCCAGGTCGAGCACGGTGATGTTCAGCGCTGCCAACACCTCGCGGACCAAGCCCATCTGCTGGCGAAGGATGTCGGGCGCTGCCTCGCGTTGCGCCTTGTACAGCGGGTCGGCCTCGTGACGGAACGTCTTCTCCGGCCGGTCGAAGGCCACAACGACGGCATCGGGCTGCTGATCTTTCACCATGTAAATGAACATGGACGTGAACCCGAACACCGCATTCGTCACCTGCCCGGAGGCAGTGGCCATGTCGGTGGGGAGCGCGTAAAACGCGCGGTAGGTCAGCGAGTTGCCATCCAGCAGCAGAATCTTCACGGGTGCAGCGTGCCGTCGAGAATTCTGTCGGCGACGTCGCGCATGCGTGAGCGCTCGCTCATTGCAGTGCGCTGGATGAAGGTGAACGCGTCGCCTTCCTTCATTCCGTGTTGGTCGATGAGCACACCCTTGGCGCGGTCAATCACCTTGCGTGCCTCTAGCTGCTCGCCCAATGCATCGACTTCGCCGCTGAGTTGCTGCAGCTCGCGGAAGCGACCGATGGCCACCTCGATCGCGGGGATCAGGTCGCTCTTTTGATATGGCTTCACCAGGTACGCCAACGCACCCGCATCGCGAGCGTCTTCCACCACCTCGCGTTGGCTGAACGCTGTCAGCATGAGGACGCCACAGATGCGCTCGCCGCTGATGATGCGTGCCGCCTCCAGCCCGTCCATGTGCGGCATCTTGATATCGAGAATCGCAAGGTCGGGCCGCAGCTCGCGTACCAGATCCACTGCCCTATCGCCGCGCCCAGTTTCGCCAACAACCTCGTAACCCTCTTCCTCGAGGGTCTCGCGCAGGTCGAGGCGAATGATGGCTTCGTCTTCGGCGATCACCACACGGATGGTCATCGATGGCGTCCTTTCGGCCCGGTCAGGCAGGGTGTTGCCCGGGCCACATTCAAGCACGTCGTACGAATCATCGTGCCGACAACCGGTCGAGCAACTCATCCTGGCGAGCCTCCAGCCGCGCGATCTCGTCGACGATGTGCGCTCGCGCCTTGCCGTACGCGGCCGCGTGCCCGCCAGCCGCGTGCGCTTCCGAGCGAGCCATTGGTGAGTCGACCACCACGGCCCGCAGCTCCAAATCGTCCGCGTCGTCGACCACATACATGCGCTGCTCGTCGATCACCGCCAGCTCCTCGCGCAGGGTGCGCAGCCGAGCGCTCGTCTTCTTCAACTGCCACTTCACCAACGCGGAGGCCATGCGCAGAGTGTACGAAGCGGCACAATGGCAACGTGTACGACGAATGGGGCATTGCCGACGGGTATTTCGAGGTCAACGGCACATGGCACGACACACCCGCCGCCACTCGCGAGTACCTGCGGAATGAGATGGGCGCGGCACCCACCGCACTGCCGATGTGGTTCATCGATGAGGGCAGTACACACGCGCTACACGATCGCTGCCACCTCGCGCTGGAGGACGGGAGCGACTGGGGCGAGGTCGAATCCGTGCCCGCCTCGCTGCCGGCCGGGTATCACGTGCTCGCCCCACTTGATGGTGGCCCGGTCACCACGCTGGTCAGCGCGCCGGCCTCGTGCCTCGACGCACCCGCCGGGTGGGGCGTGGCCGTACAGGTCTATTCGCTGCGGCGCGCCGATGGCTGGGGCATTGGCGACCTGCGAGACGTGGAGCTGTTGGGGCAGGAGGTGGCCCTTCGAGGCGGTTCCTCGCTGCTACTCAGCCCGCTGCACGCGCCGGCGCCGACACTCCCGCAGGAGGCCAGCCCCTACTACCCCAGCTCTCGCCGCTGGCTGAACCCGCTGCTCATTCCCCTCGATGGCCCGTCGCCAGTGGCAAGCAACGCTGACGGACTGATTGACCGCAGTCGCGCCTGGCCTGCGCGACGACGCGCGTTGATGGAGCGGTTCAGCGACGCGGCGGATGGGCCGGAGTGGCGCGCATGGGCCCACGCACAGGGAGACGAGCTGTGGCAGTACTGCTCGTGGAACGCACTCGCCGAGCGGTTGGGGCCGCGTTGGCGCGAGTGGCCGGCGGACTTCCGCCATCCGTCTTCAGAGGCTGTGCGCGACCTGCCACTGCATGACCCGCAGTTCGTCGCAACCCGAGACTTCCACGCGTGGTTGCAATGGCTCGCCGCGGGCACGCTGGAGCGCACGGCCGCGAGTGCTGAAGTCGGTCTCATCGGCGACCTCGCCGTTGGATGCTCACCCGATGGGGCCGACACATGGCTGCACCAGGAACTGATGGCGCTGGGTGTACGCATCGGGGCGCCGTCAGACCCGTTCAACGTTGCCGGGCAAGGGTGGGGGTTGCCCCCTTTCATCCCCGCCCGTCTACGCGCAGCGCACTACCAACCGTTTATCGCCATGGTGCGCGCCGCCTGTCAGTCGATGGCCGGGCTGCGAATCGACCACGTGATGGGTCTGTTCCGACAGTTCTGGATTCCTGAAGGGGGCGTACCAGCTGATGGCACCTATGTGCGACTGCCCGCTCCTGATCTGCTGGCGATCATTCGCCTGGAGGCGACACGGGCGGGAGCGTTCGTCATCGGCGAGGACCTCGGCACCGTCGAGCCGGAGGTGCACGAGGCGCTGCGCGCGAGCCGCATCATGGGTACGAAGGTGTGGTGGTTCGACACCAACCCGGCCGAGTGGCCCGAGGGCAACTTGGCGACCGTGACCACCCACGACCTGCCCACCGTGTTGGGCGTGTGGAACCACACCGACGGTAGCGCCGACATGGCGGCCGCGCTGCAGCAAGCCGTAGTAGCGAACAGTGGAGTGGCCGCTTCCGTCGAGCTGCACCGCCAGGTTGCCGCCAGCCCAGCGCGGCTCTGCCTGATCGCGCTCGACGACCTGGCCGGCTGCACGGAGCGCCCGAATCATCCGGGCACGCTGGGCGACGAACACCCAAATTGGTGCCGCCGTATGCCCACCGATACCGCCATGATTCTCCGGCAAAGTCCCGGCTGCGAGATCATCGAAGCGGTGGCCGCGATGCGACCAGCCACCGACACTTCGTCACGGCCAACGGCCAGGCCTTTGTCGTCATAGGTCAGCAAATCGAGTTCTGCCTTCCTCGCGACCCTGGATGGTGGACGCTTGCATCGAAGGAAATGGAGCTCGGCGACACAGGCCTGGCGCACCAACGAGCCAGTAGACACCGAGCGTGCTCAGGTCGTGTGTTTCTGTTCCGAAGTCGGACTGAGGTCCGAGGAGTAGTGCCCGAGGTGGGACTCGAACCCACACGCCCTTTCGGACAACGGATTTTGAGTCCGTCGCGTCTGCCATTCCGCCACTCGGGCGAGTGACCCGGGAGAGGCTATCGGGCCACCGACCCGAGCCATCACGCGCTTTCCTTCCGTTGCGGCCCGGACGCTTGCTCGTTACCCGCCGGTAGCTGAAAGTACCCACCGGTAACCGTCTACGCTCAGCACATCATGCTTGCGTTCACCTTTCCCGGCCAGGGCTCTCAGCGGCCGGGCATGGGTCGCCCCTGGGCCGACCACGACAGCTGGGAACTTGTGTCCGAGGCCTCAGAGGTTGCCGAGCGCGATGTCGCTCGTCTCCTGCTCGACGCCGACGCCGACGAACTTCGCGACACCCGCAACGCCCAGCTGACGACCTTCGTCTCCAGCTTGATGGTGCTCGACGCGGTCGAGCGGTTGGGCATCGAGCCCAGCTTCTGCGCCGGTCACAGTCTCGGCGAGTACACCGCACTGACCGCCACCGGTGCACTCGGCTTCGACGAAGGCGTGCGACTGGTGTGCGAACGCGCCGACGCAATGCACCAGGCCGGCAACGACAACGTCGGCACCATGGCTGCGGTGCTCGGCCTCGACGACGACCAGGTGGAAGTCGCCTGCCGCCGCGCCGACAGCGATGTCTGGGTCGCCAACTTCAATGCACCCGGTCAAGTCGTCATCGCCGGCTCCCCTGAAGGGGTGGCCGCGGCCAGTCTCGTCGCCAAAGAACTCGGCGCCAAAAAAGTCATGCCACTGCAAGTCTCCGGCGCTTTTCACACGCCCTTCATGGCACCCGCACGCGACCGCCTGCGTAAAGCCATCGCCGATGCAAATCCGCGCGACACCGAGGTGCCCGTCATCTCCAACGTCGACTCGCTGGCACACGACGCCGGCGGCGAGTGGAGCAGCCTGCTCTCCGCACAGCTCAGTAGCCCGGTCCGCTGGAAGCATTGCCTCCTCATGATGTCCGAGCTGGGTGTACGCGACTTCGTCGAGCTTGGGCCGGGTGGCGTGCTCACCGGCATGGCCAAGCGCACCGTCGACGGCGCCCGCACCATCTCGGTCGCCACCCCCGACGAGCTGGACAAGCTGCTCGACTGGGTCAACGCCGGCGCACCTCGCGCCACCACCCAGCACGAAGGCGAGCACCTGTTCGCGGTCGAGCGTCTGGTCGTGAGCCCGGCCGCTGGCGTCTTCGTGCCACTGGGTGGAATCGCCGATGGCGCCACCATCGCCGTCGGCACCGTCGTGGGGCACATTGGCCACACCGAGGTACGGTCGCCGTTCGCCGGCATCTTGCAGAGCTACATAGCAGTCGAAGGCGAACGCGTCACCCTGCGCCAGCCCATCGCATGGTTGAGGACGGTCTAGACATGCCCGCATTACCCCCCAATGTTCGTGGCGCGATCATCACTGGCTGGGGCACGGCGTTGCCGTCACAGGTGGTCACCAATCACGACCTGGAAAAGACCATCGACACCTCGCACGACTGGATTGTCGAGCGCACCGGCATCCACGAACGGCGCGTCGGCGGCAGCACCGTCGGCCTGTCCGTGGAGAGCGGCCGCGCCGCGTTGGAGATGTCCGGCGTCGACCCACTCTCCATCGACGCTCTGATTCTTGCCACCACCACACCCGACCGCACGGTGCCCGCCAGTGCCCCGGCGGTGCAAACCAAACTCGGCTTGCAGTGCGGCGCGTACGACCTGAACGCAGCGTGCAGCGGCTTCGTCTACGGGTTGGTGCAAGCACACGGCATGATCGCCATGGGCGCCAAGAAGGTGTTGGTGATCGGTACCGACACGCTGGCCCGCATTACCGACTGGTCGGACCGCAACACCGCGATTCTCTTCGCCGACGGCAGCGCCGCCGTGGTGTTGGAGGCCGTCGAAGGCCAGGGCCAACTGCTCGGCTGGGACCTCGACGCCGACGGCACAGCGGAGAAGTTCCTCTACGCCGAGGTCGGCGGCTTCCTGCAGATGGACGGCAAGGAAGTCTTTCGCAAGGCCGTTCGCATCATGGTCGATTCGGCGACGAAGAGCATGCGGCACGCTGGCGTCACGGCCGACGACATCGCACTGGTGGTGCCGCACCAAGCCAACATCCGCATCATCCAGGCCTCGCTCGACCGCCTCGGCATGTCCATCGACAAGACGGCTGTTGTCCTGCATCGCACTGGCAACACATCGGCGGCATCCATTCCACTGGCCCTCGCCGACGCACTCGACACCGGCCGCGTCAAGAAGGGCAACCTCGTGCTGCTCGTCGGCTTCGGCGCCGGCATGACCTCGGCCAGTGCAGTGCTTCGCTGGGGTGGCGCTGAAGCCGACGCACCCGACGTGAAGGTGTTGACGTGAAGGTGTTGACGTGAAGGTGTTGACGTGAGCCGCGTCGTGTTGGTCACCGGCGGCTCGCGCGGCATCGGCCTGGCGTGCGCGCAACGGTTCGCGTCGCTTGGCGATCGCGTCGCCGTCACCTACAACTCTTCACCCCCGCCCGAGGGTCTGTTCGGCGTGCACTGCGACGTGACGTCGGTGGCCTCCGTTAATGCGGCCTTCGCCGTCGTCGAGGCCGAGTTCGGCCCCGTCGAGATCCTGGTCTCCAACGCAGGCATCACCCACGACGGGCTGCTACTGCGCATGAGCGAGACCGACTTCACCTCCGTCATCGACGCCAATCTGACCGCCGCCTACCGGGTGACCAAGCGGGCGGCACAGGGCATGCTGAAAGCCCGTCGCGGCCGCATCATCCTCGTCTCGTCGGTGGTTGCCCTGCTCGGCTCGGCCGGCCAAACCAACTACGCAGCGTCGAAGGCTGGCCTCGTCGGCTTTGCACGCTCAGTCGCGCGCGAGCTCGGCTCGCGCAGCATTACCTGTAACGTCGTCGCTCCCGGCCCTGTGGCCACCGACATGACGGCCGCGTTGAGCGAGAAGCGCCTGGGCGAACTGACGGCGGCAGTGCCGTTGGGCCGAGTCGCCACACCAGAAGAGATCGCCGGCGTGGTGGCGTTCCTCGCGTCCGACGATGCCGCCTACATCACCGGTGCCGTCATCCCAGTCGATGGCGGCCTGGGCATGGGTCACTGACCCACCGCACACATCACCCGATTATCATCTGCAACAACCCAATGCCGTTGCAGCAAGCAACAAGGAGAAGTCCATGAGTGACGAACTGTTCGCCCGTTTCCAGAAGGTCGCCGTCGAGGTGCTCTCGGTGTCAGAGGACCAGGTGGTGCGTGAGGCCAAGTTCGGCGACGACCTCGATGCCGACAGCCTCGACCTGGTCGAACTGATCATGGGCCTCGAAGAAGAATTCGGCGTGGAAGTACCCGAGGAAGACCTCGAGGGTGTCGAGACCGTGGGCCAGGCCTACGACCTCGTCGTCGGCAAGCTCTAATGCCCGCCCCGGTCGCGCTCTCACCGATCATGGGCGACCGTGGTCGGCGCGTTGCCATCACCGGATTCGGTGTGGTCGCGCCCTGCGGCCTTGGCAAGCAGGCCTTTTGGGCCGGCCTCAATGGCCCCGGTATCACCACCGGTCGCACGGTGGAGATCGCCGACTGGGACCCAACTCCGTACTTCGCCAACGCGAAGGAAGCTCGCCGCGCCGACAAGGTGGAGCAATTCGCCTTGGCCGCCGCGGCCGAGTGTTTCGCTCAAGCGGGTCGTCCCGACATCGACTCCAGCCGCTTCGGCACCATCTTCGCCACTGGTGTTGGCGGGCTGCGTTCCACCGAGGAGCAGATCGAAGTCCTCATCGAGAAAGGCGAGCGTCGCGTCTCGCCGTTCCTAGTGCCGATGATGATGCCCAACGCTCCTGGCGCGGCCATCTCCATGCGGTATGGCCTGCAGGGCCCCAACGAGACCATCACCACCGCCTGCGCCGCGTCGACGCACGCCATCGGCTACGCCGCGCGTCTCATTGCGTGGGGCATGATCGACGCCTGCGTCACCGGTGGCAGCGAGAGCGCCGCCTGCCCCATTGCCGTTGCGTCGTTCGGCAACATGACGGCCCTCAGTAGCAGCGGTAACAGTCGTCCGTTCTCGCCCGACCGTGACGGTTTCGTCCTTGGCGAGGGCGCCGCTGTGCTCCTACTCGAAGAATGGGAAGCAGCCGTCGCCCGCGGGGCCACCATCGTCGGCGAAGTTCTCGGCGCCGCCAGCAACGCCGATGCGCACCACATCACTGCACCGGCACCCGGCGGCACAGGCGCCATCAAGTGCATGAATCTGGCGCTGCGTGACGCTGGCCTCACCACCGCCGACATTCGCCAGATCAACGCTCACGGCACCTCAACACCGCTCAACGACGCGGCCGAGGCCGCGGCCATCACTGCTGTCTTCGGCCCTGGCGCGGTGCCTGTCACGTCCACCAAGGGCGTCACCGGTCACGCACTCGGCGCTGCTGGTGCACTCGAGGCTGCGGCCGTGTTGCTGTCGATGGAGCACCGCCTCATTCCGCCCACCGCTGGCACCACGGTGCTCGACGAAGGCTTCGAGATCGACCTCGTACTCGGCGCCGCTCGCCCCTGGACCCCCGGCCCGACGATGTCGAACAGCCTCGGTTTCGGTGGCCACAACGGCACCATCATCCTCGCCCCTGCCCCGTAACCAGCCGGACCCGGAGCGCTCAACCGTCTCCACTCCCGGGACGCATCACCCCCATTTGCGGGCGCAAATGGGTGCGTTCTGTGTCAAGGGCGGAACCGGGTGTCCTCAGTTCCGGAAACCGGAACTGAGCGCACGCAGAACCTAGGACCCATCCGAAACGGACAGCCCTTCCGGCGCGAGGGACCGCGTCAGGCGTCGACGAGCACGAACATCAGCTCGCATTCGCAAGCGACTTTGCCCGCCAGCAAGGCGCGGCCGACGCCCTTCCCTGCGCGCGCCGACATGCGGCCCAGCTCCACCTCTAGTTCCAGCGTGTCACCCGGGCCGACCTGGCGGCGGAAGCGCGCAGCATCAAGACCGCCGAACAACGCCAGCTTGCCGGCGAACCGCACGTCGGTGAGCACCGCAATGGCACCCATCTGCGCAATTGCCTCACACATCAGCACGCCAGGAAGCGTCGGCCGCCCCGGGAAGTGACCGCTGAAGAACCACTCTTCGCCGGTGAGGTGCCATACGCCGGACGCACTGAGACCGGGCTCCAACAAGGTGATCTCGTTGACGAACAGAAACGGCGGGCGGTGCGGCAGGATCGATTCAGGCGATGGAAACGTGCTCACTTGCCGACCGCTTCCAGCAGCTTCTTGGACGTGTCCGATGGACTGATCTTGTACCACGCCTGCTCCATCACACCCGTGGGGTCGATCAGGAACGCCGATCGCACGATGCCCACTTTGGGATAGAAGGAAATCAGGACCCGCTTCCCCTTCATTTGGGCAAGATCGACCAGCTCACCGTCTTGATTCGGCAAGACAACTGGTGGGAGCGGCGAGCCGACGGTGAGCATTTGTGCAGCCTACCCAGCCGCTCAGTAGGCATCGATCGTCTCAAGTTCGTGAAAACACTTCGTCAAGACACTTGCAAGACTCCCTACCTTTCGTGATAATGTGACGCAGCGTGATGTGGCTTGAAGGTTTCCTTCGGAAACATTCATGATCGTTGAACACTACCTACTCAGGAGAAAGGCGGTAACTGACATGTGGAAGGTCATCGGCGGCGTCAAGTGACGTCATCCACGGCGTAAGCCGTGGCCAGAGAACCCACCTCGGGGTCGAGCGTGGGCGTGATAATGCGTCGGTATCGAGCGCATGTTGTCGTCCAGCCAATGCTCGAACCCGTAGTGAGCAACGACAACTTCGCTCAATCGAGCGTGTAATACGACCCGGGTCTCCTCAGGGGGATTCGGGTCGTGTCGTTTCCATACGACCATCGGGACATGCACGCCTCGCACTCCGCGATCCAGCACTCATCGTCCTCATAGAACCACTCGGTAACCCGATCAGCAGCGCACAGCTCGCAAGCAGGTTCGGTCATCGGCCCAGCGCGCAGCGTACGTCGTCGACGAATTCGCCGACGGCATCGGCGCCACCCTCGATCAGCCGGCGCACTACCGAGGCGCCCATCACCACGCCGTCCGCGACATCGCACGCCTCGCGAGCCTGCGCGGCGTTCGACACGCCGACGCCAATCAGCACGGGCACGTCTGTCACGGCCTTGAGCCGGCGAGCGAGGGCTGCGGCAGTGGTGGCCAACGCTGCCCGCTCGCCAGTCACGCCCAGCAGACCAACCGAGTACACAAATCCGCGAGCACGTGCCGCAACACGCGGCAGCCGATCGTCCGGTGCCGTCGGCGCGGCCAACATCACGGTCTCGATGCCGGCCCCATCCGCAGCTGCACACCACGGGCCGGACTCTTCCAGCGGCAGGTCGGGGACGATGGCCGCGACGATGCCCGCGGCAGCCAGCTGAGCAGCGAAGCGCTCGTGGCCGGCGTGATGCACCGTGTTGTAGTACGTCATCACTGCCAATGGAATCGACACGTCGAGGCTCCGCGCTTCCTGCAGGATCGACTCTGGCGTGGCGCCACCCTCTAGGGCGGCCTGCGACGCCTGCTGAATGATTGGGCCATCCATCACCGGGTCGCTGAAGGGAATACCGATCTCGATGGCGTCGGCCCCGGCAGCCGCGGCCGCGCGCACCGCGTCTTGCCAGCCGGGGTAGCCGCCTGTGATGTACGGCACCAACAGCTTTCGGCCAGCAGCGCGCTTCTCACGGAACTGGCCCTCCAAAATGCCGTACGACTGAACTACTTCGCTCAACCCGTCACGTCCTTGCCAAGCACGTCCATCATCTGCGCAACGTCCTTGTCGCCGCGACCCGACAGATTCATCAACACTGTCTGCCCTTGCATCTCGGGGGCCGCCCGCACAATCCAGGCCATTGCATGAGCGCACTCCAGCGCGGGGATGATGCCTTCGGTCTTGGCCATCAACTGGAAGGCATCGATGACCTCGGCATCGGTCACGTTCGGATACTCGGCACGGCCGATCGATGCGAGGTACGAATGCTCTGGCCCGACACCCGGGTAGTCGAGACCGGCGGAAATACTGTGCGCCTCTTGTACCTGGCCGTACTCGTCCTGCATCAGGTAGCTGCGCATACCGTGCACCACGCCAGGCTGGGCGCGGGCCACCGCTGCTCCCCCAGCCGGCTCGACGCCCACCAATCGGGTGCGATCGTCAACGAAGCCGCTGAACAAGCCCATTGCGTTGCTGCCCCCGCCCACGCACGCAACAGCCACGTCAGGCACATCGCCCCAGAGGTCGATCGTTTGCTGGCGAGCCTCATTGCCGATCACCCGGTGGAACTCGCGGACCATCCACGGGTACGGGTGAGGCCCCATGACGGAACCCAGGCAATAGTGACTGGACTCGACGCTGGCGACCCAGTCGCGCATGGCCTCATTGACGGCGTCTTTCAAGGTGCGGCTACCACTGTGCACGGCCTCCACCTCGCTGCCCAGCAGTTTCATGCGGAACACGTTGAGCGCCTGACGCTCCACATCCACCGCGCCCATGTACACCTTGCACTCCATGCCCATCAGCGCTGCCGCCGTGGCGCTGGCCACGCCGTGTTGGCCGGCGCCAGTCTCGGCGACCAGGCGCTTCTTGCCCATCCGCTTGGCGAGCAGTGCTTGGCCGAGCACGTTGTTGATCTTGTGCGAACCGGTGTGGTTGAGGTCTTCGCGCTTCAACGCCAGCCGAATACCGAGCAGCTCGCTGAGGTTCTTGCACTCGGTGAGAATGGACGGACGGCCAGCATAGGTGCGCAGCAGATGGTCAAGATCGGCGCGGAACACGGGGTCGGCCCAGGCATCGATGAAGGCCGCTTCCAGCTCCTGGCACGCAGGTACCAGTGTCTCGGGAACGAAGCGACCACCGAATTCGCCGAAGCGTCCGGTGTCCGACGGCGGGGCCATCAGTGACATTGCTGAACTCCTGTCGTGGAAGGAACAGAGTGGGGGAACTCAAAAATCGTCGTCGGCCCAGTCGTAGGGCATCACGTCGGGACCAAGGTGCTGCGTCGGGGCGGCAGCACGGGCCCGCTCGATGAACGCCTTGACCTTGAGCGCATCTTTCTTACCGGGCGACTTCTCGACGCCCGATGACACGTCTACACCCCACGGGCGCGTGATGCGAACTGCTTCTGCGACATTGTCCGGATTGAGTCCGCCGGCCAGGATGATTCGCGGGCCTTGCGCGACCTCATCAACCAACGTCCAGTCGAAGACTTTGCCAGCGCCGGGCGAGGGGGCGTCGACCAGGATCATGTCGGTGCCGAACTCATTGGCGCGGCGGGCATCGGGCGAACCTGCCACGACCGCCTTGATGACCCAGCGAATGCTGGCGGCCACGTCGCTCACCATGCCGGGCGTCTCGTGGCCGTGAAGCTGGGCGGCCTTGAGGCCAGCGCGATTGACCGTGTCGATGACGCGTGACGGGTGCTCGTCGCGAAATATGCCGACGGTCAGAATCTCCGGTGGCAAGCGGCGGGTGATGTCGTACACCTGTTGCGCAGCGACCTGCCGGGGCGACGGCGCGAAAATGAACCCAACAGCGTCGGCGCCCATAGCGACAGCGAAGAGGGCGTCGTCCTCATTGGTGATACCGCAAATCTTCACGAACATGCAGCGTCACGGTACCCCTACCGGCCTGCCCGAAGCGGTATCCATTTCACCGAAGAGATCGTGCGCTGCGTTGCGCCAGCGCTACCCGGCGCACACAGACCGTGCAGCTAACCGGCGATGAGGGCGCTGATGGCTGCGGCGGGGTCGCCGCTGGTCACCAGGGTTTCGCCGACGAGAACAGCGTGATAGCCAGCGGCATACAGCGCCGCCGCGTCGGCTGGGCCGCGAACGCCACTTTCCGCCACCCGCACGACTCCCGGCGGCATCACCCCAGCCATTCGCAGAGCACGCTCATTGTCCACCTGGAACGTCATCAGGTCGCGCTGGTTGACGCCGACAAGGTTGGCCCCGGCGGCAAGTGCTACCTCCAGCTCGGCCTCATCGTGAATCTCGACCAGCACATCGAGGCCGACCTCGTTGGCCAGCTGGTGGAATGCGATCAGCTCAGCGGGTTCTAGAGCGGCGGCAATCAGCAGCACGCAGTCGGCGCCCATCAGCCGGGCGTCGACGACATCACGCTCGCTGACGGTGAAGTCCTTGCGCAGCGCGGGCAGCGAACACGCCGCTCGCGCCGCTTGCAGATCAGCCACGCAGCCGCCGAATGACTCGTCGTCGGTCAGCACCGACAGGCACGAGGCACCGCCGCGTTCGTACTCGCGCGCCAACATCCCCGGGTCAAGGCCAGCGTTGAGGGCGCCTTTCGAAGGTGAGCGACGCTTCACCTCACTGATCACCGCGAGATGCGAGACGTCGATGAGCGCAGCACGGAAACCCCTGATCGGTGCCATCGCCGCTGCCCGCTGCACCAATGCCGCAAGCGGACGTGTGTCCAGCGCCGCGGCGGCCCGGTGGCGGGCGATGATGGTGTCGAGATAGGTGGCCATCAGCGACCGAGTCGGTGCCTCAGAGACCCTTGCCGGTGACCGGGGCCATCACGTGGATCTCCGGACGACCGGCCATGAATGGAGCCAGCGTCGGCCCGAACGCCTTGAACCAGTCGGCGCTTGAATGGGCAGTCAGCGCGTCCTGGCCGGTGTACAGCTCGTACACGAACAGGGCATCCGGTTCTGCCTCCTCCTCGTGGAGGATGTAGATCAGCGTGCCGTCCTCGGACTGAACGTTGTCGACAGCGATCTGAAAGGCCTTGGCGGCCTCGGCGCGCACGCCAGGCTTGAGCGGGAGACGGACCCACACTGCGACTTTGCTCATCATTACGCTCCTTCGAAAACGGCTGGCGGCACCAGACGATGCCCGGCGGGCACGGTAGCAGCGTGGCAGCATGAGCCGATGGCCGAAGCGGAACGCATTGTCGTAGTGGTGGAAGACGATGCCAATATTGCCGATCTGCTGGACATGTACCTGCGCGAGGCGGGCTACCGAGTGCTGCAGGCGTCAACCGGCGAGCGCGGTCTCGAACTGATCGAACAGCACCGCCCAGCACTGGTACTGCTGGATATCGGGCTGTCCGACATCGATGGTTTCGAGGTCTGCCGGCGGGTGCGTTCGAACAGCAACGTGCCGGTGCTGTTCCTCACCGCCCGCGACGGCGAGATCGACCGCATTCTCGGCCTCGAGTTGGGGGCCGACGACTACGTCACGAAGCCGTTTAGCCCGCGCGAGATCGTCGCGCGAGTGAAGGCGATTCTGCGCCGCGGTCAACCCGACGCGCGCGACGACCACGACGTCATCCACGTCGGCGACGACTATCAGGTGGACATCACGCGCCGTGAGACCCGCTGCAAGGGAAAGGCAATTGCCTTGGCCACCCGCGAGTTCGACTTGATCGCCCACCTGGCCCGCAACCAAGGCATCGCGCTCTCACGGCAACAACTGCTGGACAGTGTGTGGGGTGCCGACTGGATTGGCGACGACCGAACTGTCGATGTGCACGTACGCCAGTTGCGCAAGAAGCTGGGCGATGACCTCCCGCTGGCGACAGTGTGGGGCATCGGGTATCGGCTGGGCTAACACAATGCTCACACTTCCCAGCAAGGCTTGCTGTCGATGACTCGGCGCCTCGCAACCGTGATCGTCAGTGTCGTGATCGCGACCCTGCTGCTTGTAGGCGCCGGCACGTTGCTGCTGTCGGCCGCACGCGCCCGCACCACCACGGTCAAAGAGCTGCGCGCGGAAGCCGAGCAGATGGCCGACAACATCGGCGCGGTTCTGGACATCGACGAGTCGTTGTCGGCCGTCGAGCAGGCCAGGCAGTTGAAGAACCGGCTGCGGTTACTCGCGACCGTGCGCAAGGTGGTCGACCTCGACGACGTCTCGGTGCTGATCGTGCAGCAAAACGGCCAGGTCCAAGGCGAGCTGCCCAGCTCGCTGAGCATCGACGACATCCAGCTCGATGTCCTCGCCACCGGCCGGTCCACCGCTGACAACCGGGGGAAGCTGGCGTACGCCGCCGCACCCGCGGCCGGCCCAGACGGCCGGCAGTACATCGTGGTCGTCGCACGACGCATTGACGCTGGATTGGGGCCGGCCTTCCGGCTCTTCGTGTGGGCCTCTGGCGCAACGATTCTGCTCGCTCTCGGAGCGGCCTACCTGCTGGGCCGGCAGCTCAGCAAGCCCATTCGGGAGGCTTCGGCGGCGACGCAACAGATCGCGGCGGGCCACCTCGGTACCCGCCTTACCGAACCCCCGGCGACTCAGCATGACGAGCTGGCGGAGCTGGCGCGCAATGTCAACGGCATGGCTGCGGCCCTCGAACGCTCTCGCGGTCTTGAACAGCAATTCCTGCTGTCCGTCAGCCATGATCTGCGTACGCCGCTCACCTCGATTCGGGGCTACGCGGAGGCGATCGACGATGGCAATGTCGACCCGAAACGCGCCGCTGCGGTGATTCGAGCCGAGTCTGCTCGCCTTGAGCGGCTGGTCGCTGACCTGCTGGATCTGGCCACACTGCGGGCGCGAGCGTTCACCTTTGCGATTGGCCCCGTCGACTTGTCGGCCGCCGTGCACACGGCAATCGACGCTGCCGCCGGCTCGCAACCGGGCATCACCTTCCATCCGGTTACGAGCGGCCCGCTCACCGTGCGCGCCGATCCCGACCGACTCGCGCAAGTCCTGGCCAACCTCGTCGAGAACGCCGGCAAGTACTCCCGCAGCACCGTGCTCGTATCGGTTCGTGCGGAACGCGACTGGGCGGTCGTGACCGTCGACGACGACGGTCCTGGCATCGCGCCACACGACCTCCCCCACGTGTTCGAACGCCTGTACGTTGCGCGTGACCGGCCGCAACGCCGCGAGAACTCCAGTGGTCTTGGCCTCGCCATTGTGCGCGAGCTCGTCGTTGGTATGGGCGGGGAGGTCGCCGCCGGCGCCGCGCCGAAGGGTGGCGCCCGTTTGTCGTGCCGTCTGCCGCTGGGCCGTTAGGCGCGGCTACGGTCCGGGTATGGCCATCTCACGCAAGTCCGACGCCCCCACAGGCGTCACCAACGCATCGGGTGAACCCGAAATCGTGCTCGAGCTCGACGGGTTGGTGCTGTCGATGAAGCCACCAGCAGCGCCTGCAGGGAACTCAGAAACCCAGACGGGCGCTGATCTCAGGGAGTAGCGAATCGATCGGTACCCGCACCTGGGCGGTGGTGTCGCGTTCGCGAATGGTGACGGCATCGTCTTCGAGCGAGTCGAAGTCGATGGTGACGCACAGTGGCGTACCAATCTCATCCTGGCGCCGATACCGCTTGCCGATGGCCTGCGTCTCGTCGTAGTCGACCATATAGCGGTCGGCTAGCGTGGCGTAGATCTGGCGGGCCAGCGGAGTGAGCGTGTCCTTCTTGCTGAGCGGTAACACGGCCACCTTGTACGGCGCCAAGCGAGGATGCAACCGCAACACCGTGCGCGGCTCGTCGTTGACGATGTCCTCGTCGTAGGCGGCCAGCAGGAATGCAGCCATCGCCCGGTTCACACCGGCGGCCGGCTCGATGACGTATGGCACGTAGCGCTCGTTGGTGGCCTGGTCGAAGAAGTCCAGCTTCTGGCCACTGTGTTCTGCGTGCTGCTTGAGGTCGAAGTCGGTGCGCTGCGCGACACCTTCCAGCTCGCCCCAGCCCCAGGGGTACAGGAACTCGATGTCGCTGGTGCCGCTGCTGTAGTGGCTCAGCTCGTCGGCGTCGTGCGGGCGCAGCACCAGCATCTCGGCCGGGATACCCAAATCGATGTACCACTGCAGGCGTGCGTTGCACCAGTACTCGTACCACTGCGCGCTCTCGGCCGGCGGCACGAAGAACTCCAGCTCCATCTGCTCGAACTCTCGAGTGCGGAAGATGAAGTTGCCGGGCGTGATCTCGTTGCGGAAGCTCTTGCCCACCTGGGCGATACCGAACGGCGGCTTCTTGCGGCTGGTCTGCAACACGTTGACGAAGTTGACGAACATGCCCTGTGCCGTCTCTGGCCGCATGTAGACCTCCGCTCCGCTGCCCTCAACTGGGCCTGCGAAGGTCTTGAACATCAGGTTGAACGCACGCGCAGCGGTGAACGAGCCGGTGGCGGCGCAGTTGGGGCACACGTTGGGGTCGATGAGGTGGTCTTCACGGAAGCGCTGCTTGCACTTCGTGCAGTCGACCAGCGGGTCGCTGAAGTTGGCAAGATGGCCACTGGCTTCGAAGACCTGCGGCGGGGCGAGGATGGCGGCGTCGATCAGCACAACGTCGTCGCGCTGCTGCACCATCGTGCGCACCCATGCCTCGCGCACGTTGCGCAGCATGAGAGAACCCAGTGGGCCATAGTCGTAGCTGGAGCGAAAACCGCCGTAGATCTCCGCCGACGGGTACACAAAGCCCCGCCGCTTACATAGGTTCACGATCTGGTCGAGTTCAGTAGCAGCCATAGCGGTGCAAGGCTACGGGCACCCTTCAGCAGCCACGAAATCATTTCCGAAAAGCGCAAGGATGCAGGCACTCCGCGATCCTCACCGCAACAAACGGGAGAAGCAGGTCATGATCAATTTCAGCAAGCGGGTGGCACTTTCGGTGGTCGCCAATTCAGGATTGATGGCGAGCTGTAGTGACAGCGAGTCGATTGGGTCAGGGGCAACATCCACCGCTGTGGACCTGGCAACGACGACAACCGCCGCGCCAGCGAATACCACTACGACCGCAGCGGTGACGACGACCTCGGCGGGGGTCAATACCACTGCTCCGCCCGCCACCGTTGCCACGCCGGCACCACCCCTGACTCTCTCGGCTGAAGGCCCGTACGAGGGCCTGTCGTGTGAGATCGCCGCACGCAACCGCTCCTCCGCAGTCACCTCCGCCGAGCAGGCAGTGCCGGGCGGTGAATGGACCATCACTCAGACCATGATCAACCACAACTTCACCACCGTCCTGTGTGACCCTCCGCTACCCTCGATCACCATGCCCGAGGCCACGGATGTACAGACGATGGATGGCGATTTCTACGGTTGCGACACTCCGGCGATGATCCCGTGAATCGCCGGGTCCTCATCACCTCTGTCGTTCTCACCGCCTCGATCGCCATGCTGGCGGCATGCAGCGATTCGAAGACGGTCGGCAGCGCGACCAGCGCGGCAGCTGCGACCTCGGACTCTGTCGCGGAGACCGTGCCGGCCACCGACGCGGCGACCACAACGACTGTCGACGCCTCCACCACCTCCGTTGCCGTTACCTCGACGACGGTCGAGCCAGCAGCCGCCCTGGTGCTGCGCGATTCCGGTATCGGCTCCTTCGCCCTTGGCGCCGAAGCGGGCCAGGTAGTTGACGGCATCTCCGCCCTGCTCGGTGTTCCCACTCGCGACGACACCGCTGACTACCCGGTGGCCGACGGCCTTGGCGAATTCACCACCACCGATGGCGAGACCGGGTTCGTTGCCACCATGGGACGGTCGGTGTGCTGGTCGATCAACCTGTGCGTTGAGTTCGGCGGCGGCAGCGTGGCATCCATGTCATTCACAGGCTGGACGTACACCAACGATCCCACTGCGGCGTTGTCGTCAGCGAGCGGTGGAACCTTCGGCGCCCGTTGGAGCGACTTGCCCGCGCTGGCGGTCGACAAGGGTGGCTGCTACTCAGTGGGCAGCGGAACCATCGACGGCATTCGCGTGGCGCTCGAGTCCGCCGGCGATCCGTTCACCTCGTTCGACGATGCGGGCAACTACATCGCCACCGTGCCCGCCCGCGCCGACGTCACCATCATCTCAATGGGGACTGGCAAGTACCCGGTCTTCCTCTCCGGCGACTGCTGATGCTCGGGCGGCCGCATCACATCCGCTAGTGCGTCTCGAACATTGCAACGGTGCGCAGGCGGCGCTCGATGTGGTGCTCTACCGCACGCGTGGCATGGGTGGCCACCTCGTGGGTGGTGGGTGACGGCGGGGTATCGAGCGCGTCATTGAGCCGGCCACCGAGGATCATCCGCATCAGTTCCAGCGCCGGCTCGCTGAGCGGCGCACCGGTGCGGCACGTCCTGCACAGCGCACCACCCTGGTCCATATCAAAAGCAATCAGCGGGCCGGGTTCGCCGCAGCGCACACATTCGTTCAGCTCAGGGCGCACGCCTTCTGCCGCCAGCAGCTTCCAGAAAAACGCCGGCACCACGAGCGGACCGCCACGCTCGCCGATGGTGCGCAGTGCGCCCACCACCATGCGGTACAGCTGCGGGTTCGGCTCTCGGTCCAACGACATCTGGTCCGCAGCTTCCAGCACGGCGATTCCGGAGGTGAGGTGATCGAGGTCGACGACCATCGGCGCCAACGACTCGACCGCCTCGGCCTGGCTGACGATGTCCAGTTCGCGTCCCTGCGCAAGCAGTAGACGGACGTGGCTCATCGGCTCGAGCCGACCGCCGAAGCGCGACATGGTCTTGCGCACACCCTTGGCGACGGCGCGCACTTTGCCGTGATGCTCGGTAAGGAGCACGACAATGCGGTCCGCTTCACCCAGCTTGTAAGTGCGCAACACGACCGCCGTGTCGCGATAGAGATGGCTGGCCACGCCGCCGCCTAGTCGATGCCGCCGAAGCGGCGATGGCGGTATGCGTACGAGCTCATGGCTTCGTCGAGGTGACCGGGCCCAAAATGCTGCCAGGTGGTGTCGACGAACACCAGCTCGCTGTACGCCAACTCCCACACCAGCGAAGGCGGCATGCGGTGCTTGGCGCCAACGACCACGACGAGGTCGGGGTTGACCAGTGCGGGTGCGTTGAGAGCGGCGTCGATGGATGCCTCGGTGATGGTCTGGCCGGCAGCTTGCAGGCCAGCGACCACACGGGTGAGCCGGGCGCGGCCATCATCGTCGGGGTGGGCGACGGCAAGGCAGGTACCGACGGTGGCCTCGCGTGTGGGAACTGCGGCCGCCGGCGCGTTGTCGTGCGGCCCGAACGGACGAACTGTGAGCCAACTGGCACCCACATGGTCGGCGACTTTGCCCCACTCGTACAGCCGGTCGGCCCACTGATCGGCGGGTAGTTCCGCCCATTCCGCGAGCGTGCCCCCGACAACGGTGACATGACGAAGTGACACCCCCTCGGTGGCCGCGGCGTTCATGCCACCATTGTCCCACGCGGCCGACACGTTTGTGGGCACGGTCGCCCGTTTCGCGCCCGCCATGACAACTAGGGTGGTGAGCCGTGACCACCGCCTCCTCCGCCGACACGCCGCTGGTGCACGTGGCGTGCATCATGGATGGCAATGGGCGGTGGGCGAAGCGAAAGCATCTCCCACGCACCGAGGGCCACACAGAGGGCGAAGAGAACCTCGCCCGACTGGTGCGGGTCGCGGTCACCCGCAACGTGGGCTGGCTAACCGTGTTTGGGTTCTCAACCGAGAACTGGGTGCGGCCGCGTACCGAGGTGCGCCACATTCTCGGCCTGCACAAGAAGCTGTTCGGCCGAGTTGCCGAGCTCAACGAACTGAATGTCCGCATCCAGTGGATGGGGCGGCCGTTCGACAGCCCGGAGGCGCGAACGCCGAAGTACGTGCAGCGTGCCATTCGTAAGGCCATCACCGACACGGCACAGAACACCGGCATGGTGCTCACAGTGGCATTCGACTACGGCAGTCACTCCGAGTTGGTGCACGCCGCCGTCGCCGCCGCGGCCGAAGGTCCGGTCGATCAGGCCGCGATCGACCGCAATCTGTACCTGCCCGAGTTGCCGCCTGTCGACGTGATGGTGCGCACCTCAGGCGAGCTGCGCATCTCCAACTTCATGCTCTGGCAGAGCGTCGGCGCCGAGGTCTATTTCACCGACCGTCCCTGGCCCGATTTCGACGGTCATGAGCTGGATGCGGCGCTCGCGCTCGTCAGGTGATCGGCCGTGACCGACCTGCCCGCAGGCGACTTCTCATCGTGGTTGAATGAGGCCGCGAGGCCATCGAAGGTGCGGGTACCACCGATGTGCCGTGTGAAGAGTGCGTCGCGTGCTGTTCCTCCTCGCAGCTCGTTCACATCGCGCCGACGCAGCTGTGGGCGGTCAATGTCCGACGGTCAGCCGAGCGGGGCCGCCGCCCATCACTCGAGGGCGTCTTCCCTGTAAGAATCCAGACTCGCAGCTCATGGATGAAGCGTTGCCGAGCGGTCACCATCAGCGCGCCTATAGCCCGAGAAGCCGGGTGGGAGCGCTCGTCGCTCAGTAGCGTGGCCGACGTGACCCGACCACACGGCACTCCCAACTCCCGAGCCGAACTCGCCGAGTGGGAGGTCCCCACCTCATCCGCGCTCTCACGCCCCGGCACTCTGTGAGCAAGGGCGTCACCGAGGGTCTTGCCCGAGTCGTCGCCGCCCTTCCCGCGGCCGAGGAGCGACCGGGGCAGCAGGAGATGGCGTTGGCGGTCGCTGATGCCATCGCCAGTGGCAAACACCTCGTAGTGCAAGCAGGGACCGGTACCGGCAAGACGCTCGGCTACCTCGTGCCGGCCATCGTCGCTCACAAGCGCGTGGTGGTCGCCACCGCAACCAAGGCGTTACAGGACCAGCTGGCAGCGAAGGACCTTCCGTTCCTGGAAGCTCACCTGGGTATTCCGTTCGACTGGGCCGTACTCAAGGGCCGCAGCAACTACGTCTGCATGCAGCGCGTGCGCGAGGTCCAGGGCGCTGAGAAGGGACAACTGGAACTTGAAGAGTTCGCCGCCGCCACCAAGGTGGAGATCAACCGGCTTGTTACCTGGTCGGGCACCACCGACACCGGTGACCAGGCGTCGCTCGACTGGGCGCCCAGCGACAAGGCGTGGCAGGCCGTCAGTGTCGGTTCCGATGAATGCCCGGGGGCCACACGGTGCCCAATGGGATCGGTGTGCTTTGCCGAAACCGCACGCACGAAGGCATCGAACGCCGACGTCGTCGTTGTCAACATGCATCTCTACGGACTGCATGTCGGCAGCGGCGGAATGCTGTTGCCCGAACACGACGTGGTGGTGATGGACGAGGCGCATCAGCTGGAAGACATCATGAGCGACACCGTTGGCGTGCAGGTTGCGGGCGGCCGCTTCAGCACGCTGACCGTGGCCTTGAAGCGGATCATCGATGACCCCAAGCTCGTCGGCGGAGTTGCCGAGTCGTCGCTACTCGTGCGCGACGCGCTCGCTCCGTTTCTTGGTCAACGCCTGTCGCGACCGTTCCCGGAGCCCATCCAAACCATGCTCGTCGAGGTGCGCAGTCGCGTGCAGAAGGCGCTGACGGCGCTGGCCGCAATCGAATCCACCGTCGAAGACGCGAAGGCACGCAAGATGCGCGGCCAACAGATGGCCACCCGATTGCAGGACAGCATCGACCTTGCGTTGGACAACCGCGAGGGCTTCGTGGCCTTCGTCAGCGGTGGCCCCGATTACCCCAAGCTGGAGATCGCACCGCTGGAAGTTGGTGGTGTCCTGTTCAACGGCATCTGGTCGCAGCGCACTGCCATCCTCGCCAGCGCGACCATTCCTGCGTCGCTTGGCGCACGCGTCGGCCTGCCGACCAGCGGGTTCCGTCAGCTCGACGTCGGCAGCCCGTTCGACTACGAACACCACGCCATGCTGTACTGCGCCATCCACATGCCAGACCCACGCTCGCCCGCATTCGGCCCGGCGGTGCACGAGGAACTGGCAGCGCTCATCACTGCCGCCAGCGGCCGTACGTTGGCGTTGTTCACCAGTTGGAAGGCGATGGACGCGGCAGCGGAAGCCGTGCGCCTGAAGGTCGACGTCCCGATCTTCACCCAACGCGACCTGCCCAAGACCGCGCTGGTCAAGGCTTTCAGCGACGACGAACACGCCTGCCTCTTCGCCACCGCTGGATTCTTCCAGGGTGTCGACATTCCCGGCCGCACGCTCAGCCTGGTAGTAATCGACCGCATCCCGTTCCCGCGGCCCGACGATCCGTTGTTGTCCGCGCGACGCGACCTGCTCGGCGCGGCCGCGTTCGGTCAGATCGATCTCCCGCGTGCAGCGATGCTGCTCGCGCAGGCAACCGGCCGGCTGATCCGCACGGCCAACGACCGCGGCGTTGTCGCCGTGATGGACCCGCGACTGGGCAAGGCCAACTATCGCTGGGACATCGTGAAGGCGCTGCCACCAATGAAACGCACCCGTCACCGCGCCGAGGCCGAAGCCTTCCTCCGCGAAATCACCACGTCGTAGACGCAACTGGGTCTTCCCAGATCGCTACGTACGGTTCCGGGAGGGTCCAGTTGGGTGCTCGACGAGCGCCAGGGCGGATCGACGGGTTGGGCGTGGCTACAGTCGGCCGTGTGGGGGAACTGGTTCACTGCACCATCAACAACGGCGTCGCGACAATCACGCTTGATTCGCCGGCGAATCGCAACGCACTGTCGCGCCAGCTGCTCGCTGAGCTCAACGAGGTACTCGATCTGGCCGCCGGACCGGACGTTCGGGCCATCGTGCTGACGCACGCCGGGGCGGTCTTCTGCTCCGGCGCCGACCTCAAGGAACGCGCCGGAGGCGGCCAGGATGCCCAAGCAGCGGGCAACCCGATGGCCAATGTTTTCGAGCGGCTGGGCACGTTGGCCGCTCCCACCATCGCTGCCATCACCGGCCCCGTGCGCGCTGGCGGAGTCGGGCTGATGGCAGCCTGCGATCTTGTCGTCGTCAACAGCGCCGTGACGTTCGCGTTCACCGAAGTGCGCATCGGCGTTGCTCCCGCGATCATCAGCGTGCCGATCCTGGCCCGCTGCGGGTGGAGTAAGTTGGCCGCACCGTTCCTCACCGGCGAAACCTTCGATGCGGCCGCGGCCAAGGACATGGGGCTGATCACCCATGTCAGCGACGATGTCGCCAGCACCGTGGCCGGACTCACCGCCGGCATTCTGGCTGGCGCGCCCAGCGCCGTCGCCGCGACCAAACGCCTACTGCGGCAACCCCCGGCGACGATGGCTGAAATGACTGCACTCAGCGAGAGCCTGTTCCGTTCGGACGAGGCCGCCGAGGGCATGCGGGCCTTCGCCGAGAAGCGGCCGCCGTCGTGGGCAGGCGTGGCGAAGGACAGCTGACGTGCCAGTACTACCCGACCGCGTGAACCCGACCAGCGAGGCTTACCTCGCCAACCGAGCCGCGTTGCAGGCCCAGTTGGCAGCGCATGACCAGCAACTGCAATTGGTGAACGGTGGCGGCGGCGAGAAGTACGTGGCACGCCACCGCCAGCGCGGCAAGCTGCTGGTGCGCGAGCGGATGGAGGCACTGCTCGACCCTGGCTCGCCGTTCCTCGAGCTCTCCCCCATCGCCGCCTACGGCAGCCAGTTCCCGGTCGGCGCCGGGAGCGTTGCTGGCATCGGCGTCGTCGAAGGCGTTGAGTGCATGATCACCGGCAGCGACCCAACACTTCGTGGAGGCGCCAGTAACCCGTTCACGCTGAAAAAGAACCTGCGGACCAACGAGATCATCCGCGAGAACCGACTGCCCACCATTGCGTTGACTGAGTCGGGCGGCGCCGATCTTCCGACGCAGAGCGAGATCTTCATCCCCGGTGGCCGCGGTTTCCGCGACATCACCAACGCCTCTGCGGCCGGCATTCCGCAGGTGTCGATCGTCTTTGGCAACTCCACTGCCGGTGGCGCATACGTACCCGGTATGAGCGACTACGTCGTCATGATCAAGGAACGTTCGAAGGTGTTTCTTGGCGGGCCGCCGTTGGTGAAGATGGCCACGGGCGAAGACAGCGACGACGAAAGCTTGGGCGGCGCCGAGATGCACGCACGCATCAGCGGGCTGGCCGACTACTTCGCGATCGACGAGCTGGACGCCATCCGCCTCGGCCGCCAAGTCATCAGGCGC
This sequence comes from Ilumatobacteraceae bacterium, assembly GCA_043740085.1. Lineage (GTDB taxonomy): Bacteria > Actinomycetota > Acidimicrobiia > Acidimicrobiales > Ilumatobacteraceae > UBA668. The sequence goes on along the minus strand of JAYUCY010000112.1, from coordinate 44,721 downwards.
ATCAACCATCGCAAGCGCGGGCCAGGGCCACGTGGAGCGGGTCGCGCGCCGAGGTACGACGTGGACCAGCTGATCGGCATTCCGAGTGCTGATCCGAAGGTGCCGTTCGACCCGCGCGACGTCGTCGCCCGCATCGTCGACGACAGCGACTTCGATGAGTTCAAGCCGCTCTACGGCACATCGCTGGTCACCGGCTTCGCCGAGCTGCACGGCTACCCCATCGGCATCCTTGCCAACCACCACGGCGTGCTCTTCAGTGAAGAAAGCGAGAAGGCTGCACAGTTCATCCAGCTGGCCAACCAGATCGATACCCCGTTGGTGTTTCTGCAGAACACCACCGGCTTTATGGTCGGCAAGGAGTTCGAGCAGCGCGGCATCATCAAGGACGGCTCGAAGATGATCAACGCTGTCTCCAACAGCCGCGTGCCGCACCTCACCATCAACATGGCCGCCTCGTACGGTGCCGGCAACTACGGAATGTGTGGCCGCGCCTTTGGGCCACGCTTCCTGTTCGCCTGGCCCAACGCGAAGAGCGCGGTGATGGGTCCGGCTCAGTTGGCTGGCGTGATGAGCATCGTTGGTCGCGAGTCGGCGGCCAGCATGGGTCGGCCGTTCGACGAGGAAGCGGATGCAGCGATGCGAGCGATGATCGAAGATCAGATTGAACGTGAGTCGCTGGCCATGTTCATGAGCGGCAAGCTCTACGACGACGGCATTATCGACCCACGCGACACGCGCACTGTTCTGGGCATGTGCCTGAGCGTCATCGATAACCAACTCATCGAGGGAACACGCGGCTACGGCGTGTTCCGGATGTGACTGCTATGCCCGCGATTCACACCGTGCTCGTCGCCAACAGGGGCGAGATCGCGCGCCGCATCTTCCGGACGTGTCGCGAGCAGGCGCTCTCCACCGTCGCCGTGTTCAGCGATGCAGACGTCGGTGCCGCGTTCGTCCGCGAGGCTGACAGTGCCGTGCGCTTGCCCGGCAACGCATCGGCCGACACGTATCTGCGCGGCGACCTGATCGTCGCCGCGGCGCAACGCTTCGGTGCGGCCGTGCACCCCGGGTACGGCTTCCTCTCCGAGAACGCTGCCTTCGCGCAGCAAGTACTCGACGCGGGTCTTGTCTGGATCGGCCCACCACCGGCGGCGATCGCCACGATGGGCTCGAAGATCGAGGCGAAGCGGCTGATGCGTTCGCACGGCGTGCCGGTCGCGCCCGACAACACCGTCGAGTCACTTGCCGAGATCGGCCTACCTGCTCTCGTGAAGGCATCGGCCGGAGGCGGCGGGCGAGGCATGCGCATTGTGCGCAGTACCGGCGAGTTGGCCGATGCAATCACGTCTGCCGAGCGGGAAGCGCTGGCCGCATTCGGTGATGGCACCGTGTTCGTTGAGCGCTACCTCGAGGGTGCCCGCCATGTGGAGATCCAGGTATTGGCCGACACCTACGGCACTGTGATTGCGCTCCACGAACGCGACTGCACGCTGCAGCGTCGCCACCAGAAAGTTGTCGAGGAAGCACCATCACCGGCCGTCGATGCGGAGTTACGCGCTCGTATGGGGGCCGCTGCAATTGCCGCGGCGAGCGCTGTTGGTTACGTCGGCGCAGGCACCGTTGAGTTTCTGCTGGACACCGACAGAAACTTCTGGTTCCTGGAGATGAACACGCGGCTGCAGGTGGAGCACCCGGTCACCGAAGCGTTATGCGGTGTGGACCTGGTCGCCCTACAACTATCGATCGCGCAGGGCCATCCCATCCCGGCCGCGCTGCTCGCCGGGGTGCCGATGCAGGGGCACGCCATCGAAGTCCGACTGTGCGCTGAGGACCCGTTCAATGGCTACCTGCCCAGCTCAGGGGTATTCCACACGTTCACGTTTCCCTCCGTGCCCGGGGTTCGAGTGGACAGCGCGTTGGAGTCCGGCGATGAGGTCTCACCGTTCTACGACTCGATGATCGCCAAGGTGATCGCCCACGGCGCCACCCGCGCGGACGCTGCCCGCCGACTGGCGATGGTCGTGCGCGGGGCTGAGCTGATAGGACCGGTCACGAACCGGGAACTGCTACTCGAGCTCTTGACATGGCTGGCCGACTTCGACACCCCGGGCGGGCCGGGCATCGACACTGGGCTCCTCGACCGCACCGCAGTAGCCAACGGCGGTTCGCCACTCGGAGAGCCGTCACCGCACAGCCCAATAGATCTCGCCGCTGTCGCACTGGCTCTCGTACACGACCGCGCCAGGGGAACTCGCGCTCCGATCGGCTGGCGCAACAATCCATCACAGCTGCACGTCCAGGCCGTGGGAGACCACACGGTGAGGTATCGGTTCGACCGCGCGAACCAGTTGATTGTGTTGCAGGTCGACGACCAATCGCTCCCCCTCGACGACTCGACGCTGATCGCGCTGCAGCGAACTCCGGTAGTTCTGCACGACGACGTTGGATACGTTCGCGGAGGTCGGGCTCGTTTCCAGATCCCACCGCGATTCGTCTCGCCCGACGATCTCGGCCGCGCCGGCGGCACCATCGCCCCGATGCCTGGTCGTGTGATCAGTGTGCTCGTGGCAGTCGGCGATGTCGTTGCTGCAGGTCAGCCGCTGCTCATCATGGAAGCAATGAAGATGGAACACCAGATCACGTCACCGCACGCAGGCACCGTCAGCGAGGTGTTCGTGCAGCCCGGCCAACAACTCGATGGCGGCCAGCCGTTGTTGAACGTGAAGCCGACATGACTGCGCCAGATCCGTCGCGCCCGGTACGAATCGCGAACTGCAGCGGATTCTTTGGCGATCGCCTGTCGGCGGCCAGCGAGATGGTGAACGGCGGCAACATCGACGTGCTCACCGGCGACTGGCTGGCCGAATTGACCATGCTGATCCTGCATCAGCAACGGCTGCGCAACCCCGAACTTGGTTATGCCAGCACCTTCCTGCGCCAGCTGGAGCAGGTACTCGCCACCTGCATCGAGCGCGGCATCAAAGTGGTGACCAACGCCGGCGGGCTCAACCCCTCCGGCTGCGCGGACAGGGTGCGCGAGATTGCCGCCAAGCTGGGGCTCGACGTGCGAGTGGCCTACGTCGATGGCGACGACCTGATGGGCCAAGTTGACGACCTTCGACCGCAACTGAACCATCTCGACACGGGCGCTCCGCTCACTGGCCAGCCCGTCACAGCCAACGCGTATCTCGGCGGGTGGGGCATCGCCGCCGCATTGAAGGCGGGCGCCGACGTGGTCGTGTGTGGCCGAGTGACGGACGCTGCCATCGTCGTCGGCCCGGCTGCATGGTGGCACAACTGGGCGATGGACGACTGGGACGCGCTCGCGGGCGCGGTGGTGGCCGGGCATGTCATCGAATGCGGCACGCAGGCAACCGGCGGCAACTACTCGTGGTTCGAGGAGATCCCCGACCCGACCCGTCCGCCTGGCTTCCCGATCGCTGAGGTGGCGGTCGACGGTTCATCCGTCATCACCAAGCACTCGGGCACTGGCGGCGTCGTCAACATCGGCACCGTGACCGCTCAGCTGCTGTACGAGATCGCATCGCCCGCGTACGCCAACCCCGACGTGATCAGCCGATTCGACACCATCCAGCTCGTACAGCAAGGGCCCGATCAGGTCCGCATCAGCGGCACCGTCGGCGAGCCTGCGCCGCCGACGACCAAGGTGTGCATCAACCTGGATGGCGGCTACCGCAATCGGATGAGCTTCGTGCTCACCGGACTGGATCAAGAACGCAAGGCCCAGTGGTTGACGGACGCGCTGTTCGCGCGCGTCGGAGGTCGCGAGCGGTTCGACGAGGTCGACATCCGTTTTGTGAAGGCGCCCAGCGACGCGCCAACCCAGGAGCAAGCGTCTGGCCGGTTGCACATCACCGTCAAGAGCAGCGACGAGCGGCTCGCCGGCAAGGCCTTCAGCGGCGCCGCCATCGAACTTGCGCTCGCCAACTACCCCGGCTTCTTCGCCACCGGCAGCCCCAGCGAAGCCCAGTCGTTCGGCGTCTATTGGCCCGCTCTGGTCAATGCCACGGATGTGCACCAATCCGTGGTCCTCCCCAACGGTTCTCGCATACCTGTCGCGCTCCCACCTCGAAGTGTGGTGGTCACACCCGCGACAAGAACGAGGGAAACGACCGCCGAACCCGTTGGCCCCAGCGCCGGCGAGGCGTTGGGCGCGCACTTCGCGGCGCGCAGTGGCGACAAGGGTGGGAATGCCAACGTCGGCATCTGGGCTCGCGACGCAAGCGGCTACGCCTGGCTCGCCGAACACCTCACCGCCGACGCCGTGAAGCGTCTGCTCCCGGAAGCCGCCGAACGAGAAGTGCGCCGCTACGAACTTCCCAACATCCACGCACTCAACTTCGTCATCGTCGGCCTACTGGGTGAAGGGGTCGCCAGCAGCACCGCTTTCGACACCCAAGCCAAAGGCCTCGGCGAATACCTCCGCAGCCGAATCTGGCAGGGCTGACTCAGGCCAGGAGGCGGTAGCCGATGCCGCGGGCGGTGACGATGAGCTTTGGGTCGTCGGGTTGGTCTTCCACTTTCACTCTCAGCCGGCGAACGTGAGCGTCGACCAGGCGACTGTCGCCGAGGTACTCGTACCCCCACACACGCTCCAGCAATTGGTCGCGCGACAGCACCATGTTGGCGTGGTCGGCGAACTCACAGACCAGCCGATACTCGGTCTTGGTGAGGTTCAGCTCCTGCCCGGCCTTGAGCACAATCCCCTGCTCGCGGCGAAGTTCGATGTCACCAAACCGGCTGACGGATGTGGACGACGCCGACGTCGCTTCATGCAGGTGCACACGACGCAGGGCAGCCCGTATGCGCGCCGCCAACTCCTTGGGCACCACTGGCTTGGTGACGTAATCGTCGGCGCCCGCCTCCAGGCCGGCGACCAAGTCGTAGGTGTCGGTCTGCGCCGTGACGATGATGATCGGCACGATGCTGTTGGCGCGCAACGCGCGACACACTTCGAAGCCGGAGAGGTCGGGAAGACGCAAGTCGAGCAGCACCAAATCCGGCTCACGCTCAGCGAACGCGACGAGACCAGCCTTGCCGTCGGCTGCCTCGCGAACCTCGTACCCTTCATCCTCCAGCGCCAGCGTCAGCGCCACACGAATCGCGTCGTCGTCCTCAATGAACAGCAGTGAGATCACGTGCACATCCTGCCCGAAGTTGCGACCTCATCAGCGCGACCGCCTGCAGCAGCCGTGTCAAGCACGACGATGCGTCAATTCTGTTACAGAAATCGCACACATCCAGCGCCGTCTCGTCACAGACGTACGGCAGAGTTGCAACTGTTCACGCTGCCCCGGTGGGGTACCTTCCTCCCCCTGGTGCCTCACCGGCAGCGGTGAACATGCGGGTGCCCGTACAGGCGAGCCCTCGCCGAAACCGATGTATTTTCAGCATGAGGATTATTTTCAGCATGAGGATTCTGGAGGTTTGCGACATGCTGTCACCGGCACTCACCGCCCACACCGATCTCCAGCGACATCACGTCGCTGTCTCGGTCAGTGGCCCGTTCACTACCGCCGACCACGGCGCCGCGCTCCTTGAAGCGTGCCTGCCGCTGCCAGCCAGTTACGGCCTTTTGGTCAATCTCAGTGGCGTCACCATCCTCACCGAAGCAGGCATGCGCGGATTACGCGAGCTGGCAAAGGCCGTCTCCGCGACGGGACACCGTGTTGCGTTTGTCTGCAGCGAACTGATCCTGCGCGCAGAGCTGATTCTTGGTGATCTCGACATGCTCGCTCCTGTCCTGCAGGCCGACGAACAAGCCCACCCGCTGGTGGGCTACGCGGCCTAATCAATCGCCGTCGGCGGGCGCGCACGCTGGCGCGTCCGTCGATGCGCCACACTGTTGCCGATGAGTGAGCCCCGTCGACGTCGAGCACTTCGCCTGCGAACGCGTGTCACATTTTTCTTCGCGCTCACCGCCCTCCTGGCCAGCCTCGGTCTGGCGGTCGTCACGTTCGCCGTCGCTCGCTCGTTCCTCATCGACCAGCGCCAACAAACTGCGGAGGCGCAGGCCTACGCGAACGCGAAATCCGTGCGCGATCAACTGCTGGCCAATCAACGTTTCGACACACTTGATCTTCGAACCGAAGGTGGCGGCTTCGCCCTGCTCTTCCAGGACGGCAAGCCCTCCGCCCCCGACGCCAGCTACCCGATCGAGGCCTTCCCGCTCGAGTTGCGCATGGCGGTCACCCAGGGTGAAAACGGGCGCCAGCGCTTCGAGTACAAGGGCAAGCCGTATGTGGCCGTTGGTATCAGCATGCCCGCCGCCGACGCCGAGTACTTCGAGGCGTTTCCCATGGAGGGCACCGCGAGCAGCCTCAAAGCCATCACGACTGCCCTACTGCTGGGTGCCGGGTTCACGATTCTGTTCGCCGGGTTCGCCGGCTGGCTCACCAGCCGTCGTCTGCTGCGACCGCTCTCACGCGTGGCCACGGCCGCTGGCGAGATCGCATCGGGTGGTCTCGATGCTCGTATGCCCCCTGAAACCGACCCGGACCTCGATCGCCTGGCCAGCTCATTCAACGACATGGCCGACGCGGTGCAGACACGGCTAGAACGCGAGGCGCGCTTCGCCAGCGACGTGAGCCACGAGCTGCGCTCCCCCATCACCGCGCTCACTGCGGCCGTGGAGGTGCTCGACGGCAGGCGCACCGACTTGCCGCCACGCACCCAGCAGGCGCTCGACGTGGTGGTCAGCCAGGTGCGACGCTTCGACAGCATGGTGATGGACCTGCTGGAGCTGTCCCGAATTGACGCCGGCTCCACTGAACTGCATCGTGAGGAAGTCGACCCACGCGAACTGATTGCGCGAATCGCTCAGCGATACGGCTTCGGTGAAGTCAACATCGACATCGACAGCAGAGTGCCGGCGCTGGTGCGCATCGACAAGCTGCGCTTCGAGCGAATTTTGGCCAACCTCTTGGAGAACGCAAATACGCATGGCGGCGGCCCGATCGGGGTGTTCATGGACATACGTGGAAGAACGGGCCTCGAACTCGGAGTGGACGATGCCGGCCCTGGCGTGGCCCGCGGCGAACGCTCGCGCATCTTTGAGCGCTTTGCCCGCGGTAGCGCGGCGCGGCATCGTGTGGGTACCGGCCTCGGATTGGCCCTCGTTGCCGAACACGCGCAGGCCCACGGCGGCGAGGCATGGGTGGAAGACCGCGCCGGTGGCGGCGCCCGCTTCATGGTCAGCTTCCTGGAGGCCGTCTGATGTATTTGCGACTGGCAGCCATCCTCGGCGTGCTCACCCTCGCCACGGTCGCATGCAGCATCGTCGACGACGGACGCGTCGAGCGGGTCAGCCCCCCAGCGGAACTGACCGACACACTCCCGCCCACCACCATCGCAACCACCACAACCACTGCGGCGGTCACCACCACCATCGGTCTGGCGACCACTACCACCGACGTGCAGTCGCAAACGGTCGATGTGTTCTTCATCGCGAGCGGAAAGCTCAGCCCCGTGCCAAGTTCGATTACTGCGCAATACGCCCTGTCACAACTACTCGCTCAGCTTCAAAAGGGGCCACCCGAGGGTGACGTCGGTCTGGGTTTACGAAGCGCAATTCCGCCAGGCCTCGCAGAGATCACCGCATCCTCCGATGCTTCCGGCGTGGCTCAGGTGGTACTACCAGACGGGTTTTTCGACACAATTCCCGCGGGAGATCAGCGTCTCGCAGTGGCGCAAATCGTGATGACACTGCTGGCGAACACCCCCGGCGTCGGACAGGTGGCATTCAATCTGCAGGTGTCCGGCCCCGAAGGCGAGCTGATTCCATCCGGCCAACTACTGACCCGCGCCGACTTCATGACCCTCATGGCCGACGGCCCGACCGCCGCGACGGCAGCTGGCACCTCGTCAACCACAACAACCCTCGCCGGGTGACCTGGCGATAGCGTGTCATCCCTCATGCGCAGCGGATTTGTCACACTTGTCGGTCGACCAAATGTCGGCAAGAGTACGCTGGTCAACGCCATGTGTGGCCGCAAGGTCAGCATCGTCAGCGACAAGCCGCAGACCACCCGCCACCGTGTGATGGGCATACTCAACACCGACGACTCGCAGCTGGTGTTCGTCGACACACCCGGTCTCCACAAGCCCGTCACCGCGCTGGGCGAGCGGGTCAACGCGACCGCGCTCGACAGCGTCAGCGAAGTCGACGTCGTCTGCCTGGTCATCGATGCCACCAAGCCGTTCGGCAGCGGTGACAAGTGGGTTGCCAGCCACCTCGACATGTCGACGGCGGTCATCATCCTCAACAAAATCGACGCCGCCAAGGAGCACACGGTGCTCGCCCAGTTGACGGCGCTGACGTCGCTGGGCGCGTCGGAGTACTTCCCCGTCTCGGCCCGCACCGGCAAGGGCATTCCCGAGCTGGTCGCGTTCCTGCAGACCAAGCTGCCCGAAGGCCCGCAGTACTTCCCGCCCGAGACCGTCAGCGACCAACCCGAAGAGCAGTGGGTCGCCGAGTTGGTGCGCGAGCAGCTGCTGGCCGTCACGCATGACGAGTTGCCGTACAGCATCGCCACTCGAGTTTCGGAGTGGGAATGGCCGCGCATTCGCGTCGAGATCATCGTCGAGCGCGAAAGCCAAAAGGGCATGGTCATCGGTAAGGGCGGGCTGATTCTCAAAGAGGTCGGCAAGCTGGCCCGCGCACAGCTGCCCGAAGGCTGCTTCCTCGAGCTGTTCGTGAAGGTCGACAAGGACTGGCAGCGCAAGCCCGACAGGGTGCAGCGCCTCGGTTACTGAGGGCTTCGCCCGCTGCCGAGATTGAGATCGACGAGTGGCGAGTGGCAGCGCTGCTGGCCGAGCAGGTGCCATCGTTGGCAGCAGTGCCGGTGGCGATCGCTGGTAATGGGTGGGACAACCCCATCGCCCGCGTCGGTGAGGAGTGGACGGTGCGGCTGCCGCGGCGCGCTGCCAGCGCCCGGCCGATCGAGCCAGAACAACGCTGGTTGCCGTGCTGGCCGTTCCGGTATGTCAGGTCCCACCGCCCATGGGCGAGTAAACGTGACCAATGCGGCAGGGTTACCCGCCCTTGGGCGGAGGAGGGTGCCAGGAGTAGGCAGCGGATGGGCGAGATTCCACTCGGCACCGACGAACGCAACCACCGACGAACGCAACCACCTGCGTTCAGCTACACCTGGCTGGCGCGTCCGGCCCAGAAGGGGGCCCGGAGTTCGCGCTTGAGCACCTTGCCGCTGCCGGTCTTGGGCAGCTCGTCGATGAAGGTCACCGAACGCGGCACCTTGTAGCCGGCCAGATGCTCGCGAGCGAAGTCCATCACGTCCTGGTCGGTCATCGAGCCGCCCTCACGAACCACCACGACGGCGTGCACGTTCTCGCCCCATTCGTCGCTGGGCGTACCGAAGACGGCGACCTCCAACACGTCGGCATGGTGCTCGAGCGCCGCCTCGATCTCGGCCGGATAGATGTTCATGCCACCGGAGATGATCATGTCCTTCTTACGGTCGCAGATGTAGATGTAGCCCTCGTCGTCGCGATACGCGATGTCACCGACCGTTTGGTAGCCGTGCCTACTGTCGGCCAGGAACTTGTCGTGCTGCTTGTAGTAGTCGGCGAACACGCTGGGGCTCTTTACGAACAGTTCGCCGGTGTGCTCCGGCCCGCTGCCCGACACCTCGTTGCCGTCATCGTCGAACAGCTTCACTTCCACCATCGGCGCCGGCTTGCCGCACGAGCCGGGCTTGCGCAGCTGATCCTCCGGGCGCAGCACGCAGTTGACGCCCAGCTCGGTACTGCCGTACACCTCGAAGAGCGAGTCGGGCGGGAAGTAGTCGAGGTACATCAGCTTCAGCGCGAAGCTCCACGGGGCCGCGTTGGCAATGAGACGCTTCATCGACGACACGTCGTACTTCGCCTTCACATCGGCGGGAAGGTTGCATGCCATACGCACGGGCGTCGGCGCGCAGAACGTGGAAGTGACCTTGTACTTCTCGATCAGACGCAGCCAGTCCTCGGCGTTGAACTTGCGCTGCAGCACCGTCGTCTGGCCCATGGCCTGCGCCGCGCCGAGGAACCCGCCAGGCCCCGAGTGGTACAGCGGACCGGTGGGGATGTAGATGTCGTCGGGCGAGTAGCCGATGAACATCATCAGCGCGCCCGACTGCTCGGCACCGAGGTTGCCGCGACGCAGGGCACCCTTCGGCTTACCGGTGGTGCCGCTGGTGTAGATCATCGTGGCGCCGGCCTCGGTGCCCTCAGGGATCTCCGGCTCGGACGGGACCGCAGCGGCGATCAGCGCGTCAATGTCGGTCATGCCGTCGGGCACTGAGTAACCCTGTGTGCCGGCGTCGAACACCAAGTAGTGCTCCACCTTTGGCAGGTCGGCCCGCACACGCTCAAACATCGGCGCGAACTCGGCGTCGACATACACCGTCGTCGAATCGCTGTGGTCGGTGACGTAGGTGGCCTCCTCGTCGCTGAGGCGATAGTTCAACGGAACGGCGGTGACGCCCAGCTTGCGCGCCGCGTTGATCATCAGCACCAGGCCGATGCTGTTCTGCCCGCACCACACCACCTTCGAGTCACCAGGGCGCACGCCCATTTCCAACAGCACGTTGGCCAATTGGTTGGACTTGGCATTCAGCTCGCTGAAGGTCAACGAATGAACGGTGCCATCAGGACGGTCATCGACCATCGCCACCTTGTCGGGCTGTGTGAGCGAGTACGCAGTAAGAAAGTCCCCCATGAGGGCACTTCGTATCAGACGTGCAGAGTTCTTCGTGACCCGCAGCGGAAACAGCGCCCCGCGCACCAGACGATCACCGAGTGTCGGGCGCGGTTCCTGCGGCTCGTTCATTCGCTTCACCGTAGAGCGTCCGCGCCTGGCATGCTGACGCCATGGCACCTCGCATTCTCAACGGCAGCACCGAGCTCAAGGCAGCGATCGGCGAACACCTCGGTTACAGCGACTGGATGGAAATCACCCAGCAACGAGTCAACGAGTTCGCAGAGGCCACTGGCGACCACCAGTGGATCCACATCGACGTCGAGCGCGCGAAGAAGGAGAGCCCGTTCGGCGGGCCCATCGCCCACGGCTACCTCACGTTGTCGCTGGCGCCGGTGCTGCTGCCGCAGGTGGTCATCACCACCGGCTTCTCGATGGGTGTCAACTATGGCTGCAACAAGGTTCGATTCATGTCCCCCGTGCCCGTGGGCGCCAAGCTGCGCATGAGCGCCACCGTGCTCACTGTCGACGACATCGCCGGTGGTGTACAGACCACGTACCAGCTGACCTTCGAGACCGAAGGTGCTACAAAGCCCAGCTGTGTCGCCGAAGTAATTTTCCGCGCGTACGAATAGCCCCGGCCCTCCAGCTCGGTTGTACGGAAGACGCCGCGCGGATAGATGCTGACCTGGGCTTTCGCTCAAGGTTGTCGAACTTTGACCTGGGCCTGTGAGTTCCCGGTCTTGACACAAAGTCGAAGGCGACGATTCGAAGGTGTCGGTTAGCGTCGGCGGGTATGTCAGAACGGCACGTTGCAATTGTCACCGGGGCTAACCACGGGATTGGGGCCGCTGCAGCGGAGTGCCTTGCGCGCAACGGTTCGGCCGTCCTCATCGCGTACTTGCGCGGGCGCGTGGTCGACGACCCGAGCACCCCTGAGCGGTACCAGCAGAATCGGATGGCGGACGGTGACGAGGTTGCCGCGCGTGTCAATGCTGCCGGCGGCCAGGCCATTGCGATCGAAGCCGACCTGTTGGACGATGCGACACCGGCGCGACTGTTCGACATGGCCGCGGCACACTTCGGGCCGGTCGACATCTTGATCAACAATGCCACTGGATGGGCCAGCGGCGATTCGTTCACGGCTGGCATCACCGACCCTGTCGGTCGCAGCGCTCCGGGCGTCACGGGCGCTCTCTTCGACCGCACCTTCGGCGTCGACGCCCGGGCTGGCGCGCTGATGATCGCGGAGTTCAGTCGCCGGCTCATCGACCGCGAAGGCAACTGGGGCCGCATCGTGGGTCTCACATCCGGAGGCTCGATGGGTTTTCCCTCCGAGGTCACCTACGGCGCGGCGAAGGCCGCCCTCGAGAACTACACGATGTCAGCCGCGCTCGAACTTGGCCGCAGCGGCGTCACCGCCAACATGATTCACCCACCCATCACCGACAGCGGATGGGTGAACGACGCGGTACGCGAGTTCGCCGCGACCGCCAGCGACCACTTCCACGTCGCCGAGCCCGCCGAGGTAGGCCGTGTCATTGCCTGGCTGTGCGGCGACGACGCTCGCATGGTCACGGGCAACCTCATCCGGATGCGGTAGTGACGCCGCGCACTCTCCACGTCGGGTGCCCGATGTGGGCACAGCGAGCCTGGGTCGGCCGCTTCTTACCATCCGACACCGCCTCCGGCCGCGAGCTTCACCCTGTCACGCCTACAGCCGGCTGCTGAACTCGGTCGAGGGCAACACCACCTTCTACGCCACGCCGACTCCCTCGATTGTCGCCCGGTGGCGCGACCAAGCCCTGGCCGGGTTTCGATTCGTGTTCAAGGTTCCCAAGCACATCACCCATGACCGACGGCTGCGAGGCATCGCCACCGAACTGGCCGCGTTCTGCCAGCTGGTGGAACCATTGGGTGACCTCGTCGGCGGGTTCACACTCCAGCTAGCTGCGTCTTTCGGGCCCGACGACCTGGACGCGTTGGAGTGGACGCTGCGTCAACGATCAAGCGCCTGGCGTTGGTCGGTGGAGGTGCGACACGCCGTATTCTTCAGCGGGGCCGCTCGCAGCGCGATCGATTCGATGCTCACCAGTCACGGCGTGGACCGCGTGCTGCTGGATACCGAGTCACTTTTCTCGCACCCACCCATCACCGACGACGGCCGCGCCGGGTGGGAGCAGAAGACACGAGTCCCCGCGCTGCACGAGGCGCTGACCGACAACCCGATCGTGCGGTTCATCGGTACTGACGACCCGGCGGTGACTGCCGCCCGGTATCGCCGATTGACAACCCATTGTCGCCGACTGGCTGCGCGAAGACCCCACACCCGCTGTCGTCCTCCATACCCCGGACAACGCGGGCACGCAGGCGCAGGCCCTCGTGCTTCATGAGGCGCTCAGCACGACGTCCCCGGTCTCCTACCGCTGCCCACACCGTTGCCGCTCCACACCCACGAGCAACGATCGCTGTTCCGGGCGGTCCTGGGGTGAGTAAACCTCACTGCTCAACCTGTGCTGTGTGGGCAAAACTTCGGAGATGCGAGTGGGTACTCGCACCCCGGGGTGGGAGTACCCACTCGCATGACGGCGTGGCACTCGCACTGGTCGCGTGGCACTCGCACCGGGCTAGCGGAAGTTGGGCATGACTTTGGTGGCGAAAAGCTCCAGGGTTTCGGTGCTGGGGTAGTCGGGGCACCAAGGGATGAAGCCAGTACAGCCGAGGTCGATGTACGTCTGAATTTTCTCGCACACCTGCTCGGGCGTGCCCACCAGGTTCCCCGCACGCCAGCTCTCGGGTGCCTCGCCCCACGTGCTGCGCGAGCCGGCGGCGACCACCTCCGCCTCGGTCTCGCGGATGAATGTCTCTGCCGTCCATGTCTTGCGAATTGTGGACTCGTCGCGCCCCACTGCGGCGCAGTGACCCTTCAGGATTTCGCGCTTACGTGCCCAGTCATCGGGCTTGCCACCGAAGTTCGAGCAGTCCGCATAGCGAGCCACAGCCCGCAAGGTGAGCTGTTCGCCGCCGCCGCCAATCCAAATGGGTGGGTGCGGTGACTGCAGCGGCTTGGGGTCGCACTGCGCACGGTGCATTGAGTAGTACCGCCCGTCGAACGATGTCTCCTGTTGGGTCCACATGCTGCGCACGATCTGCACCGTCTCGGCCATCATGCCAATGCGGTCCTTGGGCCGGCGGAAGTCAAAGCCATAGCCCTTGTATTCGTTCTCGTACCAGCCGGCGCCGATGCCCCAGTCCAGCCGACCGCCACTGATCACATCGACGGTGGACGTGATCTTCGCCAACACGCTGGGCTCGCGGTAGCTGTTGCAGCCCACCATCTGCCCGAGGCGAATGCGCGAGGTGCGCTGACTGATGGCCGCCATCGTGGTCCAACACTCGAACACGGCTTCGTTGGCGGGCTTGGGCACGTTGTGGAAGTGGTCGTAGACCCAGAGGCTGTCGTAGCCAAGTTCCTCGATGCGTACCGCAATGTCGACCGCGGTCTGCCACTTCGCCGCGGCCCCGTCGATCGAGGCGAGCTCCATCTTCCACCCCTGCGGCATGAACATGCCGAAGAGCACCTCCCCAACGTCACGTGTATCAACGATCTCATGTGGCGTGGATTGATCAATGGTCATAGGGCGAACCTATCCCGCAGAATCGCGCATCGAGCGCGGCAGACGGCTGCCCCCGATGCGTGACGTACGACACATGGCGAATACGGTTCAGCGCTATGAGTTCCCCTCAGTTTTCGGTCGCCGAAATCCATGAAGCGATCGCTGCCAGCCGCCCCGACGAAGTCTGCCTGGTCTACCGCGACCGGCGCCTGACGTGGGCCGAGCTGACCAGCCGCACTCGCCGCCTCGCCAACCATCTCATTGCGCAGGGTCTGGGCTGTCATACCGAGCGCGACCAACTGCAGGGCCACGAGAGTGGGCAGGACCACCTGGGCATCTACCTCCACAACGGCAACGAATATCTGGAAACGATGCTCGGCTCGTTCAAGGCCCGGGTGGCGCCGTTCAACGTCAACTATCGCTATGTGGCTGCCGAGCTGCAGTACCTGCTCAACGACTCGCAGGCCACTGCCATCGTCGTACACAGCCAGTTCACCTCCACACTCGCCGAAGTGCTACCCGACCTACCCAAGCTGCGGGTCATCCTGCAGGTGGACGATGGCTCGGGCCTGCCGCTGCTGCCCGGCGCAGTCTGGTACGAGGATGCGTTGGCCGCAGCGTCAGCCGAGCGCCCCACCGTCGAGTGGAGCGCCGACGACCTCTACATCCTCTACACGGGCGGCACCACCGGCATGCCCAAGGGCGTGCTGTGGCGCAACGCTGACGCCAACGTGGAGTGTTTCGGCGGTAGCAAGGCCGACAACCTCGATGCCATCATCGCCGAGGCGACGGGTGGCCTGAAGGCACTGCTCGCTCCCCCGTTCATGCACGGCGCCGGCCACTGGATGAGCTTTCGCGCGTGGAACACGGGTGGCACCGTCTTCGTCCAGTACAACACCGAGCGCCTCGACCCGCACGACATCTGGTCGACGGTGCAGAGCGAGCAGCTCAACTTCCTGCTCATCGTCGGCGATGCGTTCGGGCGCCCGCTGCTCGACCAACTCGACAAGGCCTCCTACGACCTGTCGTCACTCACCGTCCTGCTCTCCGGCGGTGCACCGCTGAGCGCCGGCCTCAAGAAGCAGTTCCTGGCGCACCTGCCGACCTTGATGATCGTCGACGGGTTGGGCTCGTCCGAGGCCGGTGGCCAGCTGTCGCACGTATCGGTCGGCACCGGCGCCACGACAGGCACGTTCCCGATCAGCCCCGGCAACCACGTGCTCAGCGACGACCTGAGCAGCGAGCTGGGCGCGGGCGACGAAGAGCTCGGCTGGCTGGCCAAGAGCGGCCGGCTGGCGCTCGGCTACCTCGGCGATGCAGCCAAGACCGCACGCACCTACCCGGTCGTCGATGGCGTCCGCTACGCGGTGCCGGGCGACCGGGCGCGACTGCGCCTCGACGGCATCCTCGAGCTGCACGGTCGCGATTCGGTGACCATCAACTCGGGTGGCGAGAAGATTTTCGCGGAGGAGGTCGAGGCGGCCATCAAGGCGCACCCCGCCGTCTACGACTGCGTGGTCGCTGGCCGACCCAGCGAACGGTGGGGCAACGAAGTGATCGCCATCGTGCGTATTCGCGAGGGCTTTGACGTCGACGATGAAGGCCTACGCGCCGAAGCCGTGAACCACATCGCCCGCTACAAGTTGCCCAAGGCATTCGTGTACGTCACCGAAGTGGTGCGCAGCCCTGCCGGCAAAGCCGACTACCGCTGGGCGAAGCAGACAGCGGTCGACGCCGCGAACTGATCGAGTCGTCTACTTGACGGGCCCTTACTTGATCGGGTCGATTGGCGTGATGGTGCCGAACGCCTGCTCCAACAGCTCCGCAGCGTTGAGGCAGGTGAGATCAGCGAAACGGCGGCCGATCAGCTGCGCGCCCACGGGCATGCCGCCAGCCATCCCGACGGGAACAATCGCGGCCGGTAGGCCCAAGAGGTTGGCTGGCAGCACAGGGCGAGCCTGCTCGAGCACACCCTGCGCGGCTTGCACCGACACAACATCGGCGCCCAGCTCGAATGGCGGCTGGGTCCAGGTGGGCATCAGCAACACGTCGTACTCGGTGAGGAAGTCGTGCCACTCGCGATCGACCGCGTTGCGCTCACCGAAGGCGAGCATCAGGGTGGCAATATCGATGGGCGGGTAGACCTCGTCGGCGAAGCCGAGGAAGCGTTTGCCGTCCTCCCCCATCACCATCTCCAGCAATGGGCGCTGCACGCGCAGTTCCTCGTTGAGGATCAGTCCCCATAGCTCGACGGCACGCGCAAAGGAGGCGGGCACGGCTTCGGTGACATGTGCGCCGGCATTGGAGAACGCGTCCGCAGCACCCTGAATTGCAGCCGCAACTTCCGAGTGCGTGGAGCCGGCGGGCGGTGCCGCACACACGGCGACGCGCAGGGCACGGCCCTCGGCGCGATCAGCCAACACGACGGGCACAGCACGAGGGTCGCGGTCGTGAGCACCAGCGATGGTCAGTAGCCCGGCGCGAACGTCGGCAACGTGGCGGGCCATCGGGCCATCCGTCAGCATCAGTTGGGCTGCGATGCCGGGGTCCTGCGGCGGGATCTCCGTGGCCCACGGCACCACACCCGTGGTCGGCTTGATCGACGTGATGCCACAGCACGTGGCCGGGTTGCGTAGTGAGCCGCCGATGTCGTTGCCGAAGCCCAGCGGCGACATACCGCTGGCCAGCGCAGCCCCTTCGCCACCACTGGAACCGCCGGTGGTGCGCGAGGGATGCCACGGGTTGTGAGTCACGACGTGCAACGAGGACTCCGTCGTGACCCGCAGGCCCAAATCCGGCAGGTTGGTGCGGCCAATCGGTATTGCGCCGGCGGCGCGCACGCGCTGCACCAGCGGCGCGTCGGTAGGCGATACCGCCTCAGCGAGGAAGGCAATCGCCTGCGTCGTCGGCGTGCCTGCCAGGTCGATGTTTTCCTTGATTGTCACCGGCACGCCGTGCAGCGCACCTAGCGACTCCCCAGCCGCAACCGCCCGGTCGGCGGTATCGGCAGCCGCAAGCGAGTCATCATCCCAGCGCCGAACGACTGCATTGAGGTGCGGGTTGACCTCGTCGATACGAGCAAGGTGCGCGGCCACAACCTCGCGACTCGACACCTCCTTGCGGGAGATCAAGCCTGCGAGTTCGAGTGCACCCTTGCGTCACAGTTCGTCAGTCATCTACCGATGCGGCCATACGACGGCTGCCGCAGTTCACCCGCTCTTCGCGACATAGCGTCTCACGGTTGCCGTCGGCGGGTCGTAGTCTCGTCCCGTGAAGGAACGTATCTGGGACCGCGAGACGCTTCCCCAAGGCGCAGAGAAGGTGCAGGCCGTCCGCGAGATGTTCGACGCGATTGCCCCGCGCTACGACCTCGTCAATCGGGTGATGACCTTCCGGCTCGACGTCCGTTGGCGGCGCAAAGCCGTCAAGCGCCTCGCCCTTCCCGCCGGCAGCACCGTCATCGACCTGGCCGCCGGTACGGGCGACCTGTGTATCGACCTGCGCAAGGCTGGCCACCGACCCATTGCGTTCGACATCAGCTTCGGCATGCTCGCCGCCGATCGCAGCGCCAGCCCGCGTGTGCAGGCCGACATTCTCCGCCTGCCGCTGGCCGACGGCACCGTCGACGGTGCCACCTGTGGCTTCGCACTGCGCAACTTGCTCGACCTGCCCACGTTCTTCGCTGAGCTCCACCGCGTCGTGCGCCCCGGCGGTCGCATCGCGCTGCTCGACGTCGGCGTGCCGCACAACAAGGTGGTGCGGTGGGGCAACAACATCTACTTCGGCAAGGTCGTCCCCAAGATCGGTGCGCTGCTCAGCGACGGCGCGGCCTACCGCTATCTCCCGAAGAGCGTGGCCTACCTGCCGCCGCGGGCCAAGCTGGTCGAACTGTTGCGCGAAGCAGGCTTTGCAGACGCCGAGCATCACCAACTTTCCGGGGGCCTGACCCAGCTGATGGTCGGCACCCGCAACTGACATGCGAGCGCATACTCGCCCGCTGGCCGCCGTTCACGACGGCGACCTCGACCTCAACGACGTGGCTCGCGGTGATGGCTATCTCTTCGTGCGCGACGGTGTCGGCTTCGCTGGCCGCGGCGTAGCGGCTCGGGTGCTGCTGGCCGATGTCGCCTCCACGCTGGCCGCCATCGAACACATCGACGAAGTCGGCGGTGTGTATCCGATCGCGCTGGGTGTCGTGCCCTTCGAGGCAGGTCTTCCCTGCGAACTCGTCATCCCGCAAGTGCTCGTCGGTAAGGCCGCCGACGGTCGCCAGTGGGTGACCACCATTGACGATGACGTCAACGCCACGACAGTCGATCTGGCGGTGCCGCCACGACCGAACCCGCGAGCGCAGACGTTCACGGTGGCGCCGCTCACCGACATCGACCGTTATCTCGCCGCCGTCGTCACGGCTCGCGATGCCGTGCGTGACGGGCAACTCACGAAGGCGGTCATCGCCCGCGAAGTCACGGTCACCAGCCCCGAACAGATCGACGTCCATGCGGTACTTCTGCGGTTGAAGGCCACCTTCGGCAGCAGCTACCGCTACTCCGTCGATGGCTTCATCGGCGCCTCCCCCGAGCTGCTCGTCAGCGTGAAGGGCAACACCGTCCAATCGCGACCGCTCGCCGGCACCACGCCGCGTACCGGCAACCCGGAAACGGACCAGCGGGCCGCAGCCGAGCTGCTCGCGAGCGGAAAAAACCAGATCGAGCACCGAGTCGTGATCGACATGATCCACGACACGTTGCTGCCCTGGTGTAGCTATCTGGACTGGGAGCCCGAGCCGTCGGTGCTCAGCGTTGCCAACGTGCAGCACCTGGCCACCATGCTGGAGGGTCATCTCAGCGACCCGCGCCCACACGTCCTCGAGTTGGTGCGTGCTCTCTCGCCAACTCCTGCCTTGGGTGGCTTCCCGAAGGCAGCGGCGCTGGCACTCATCGCTGAGGCTGAAGGCTTCGTGCGGGGGAACTACGGCGGTGCCGTCGGCTGGGTGAATGCCGTCGGCGATGGCACGTGGGCCGTCGCAATTCGTTGCGCAGAGCTCTCCCCCGACCGACGTTCCGCCCGGCTGGTTGCGGGCGGCGGCATCGTCGCCGACAGCGAACCCCTCAGCGAGCTGGCCGAGACGCAAGCCAAACTGCAAGCCATGCTGTCAGCCATCATCCGCCCCTGACCTGAGCGAGGGCGTCAAGCGAGTGCGGCGGCTACGGCGGCGTGCAGACGATCGTGCACCCGCACGTTCTCTGCACGGTCGGTCACTACGCGGACCACTGCGACAGCTGGGTCGGCCACGGCGGCGCGCAGTTCGTCGGCGGTGAAGACGGTGACACCGGCGAGGCCGTGAGCACCCGCCAGCGCGATCAGGTCGGTGCCGTGTGGGGTTCCGAACAACTGCTCGAACCGCTCCGCTGGCAATGTGGTGGCCTGCGGCAGGAACGAGAAGATGCCTCCCCCGTCGTTGTCAGTGACCACAATGGTCAGCGTCAGCCGGCGCCCGGCGAGCGCGGTGAGCGACGACTGGTCGTGGCAGAACGCCACGTCACCGACATAGACGACTGTCGCGTCACCGGTGGCCAACGCCACGCCGATGCCTGTCGCGATCACACCATCAATGCCGTTGGCACCGCGATTCGAATGGACCGCAGTTCGAACGCCAGCCTGACCGAACCACTCGACATCGCGCACGGGCATCGACGATGACACCACCAAGTGTGCGTCGATACCGCTGAGCACTCTGGCCACAGCGGGCTCGGACAGCGACTGAGCCAAGGCCGCCTCCAATGCGGCCTGCGCACGGCTTTCCGCATCAATCCATTGCGCCAACCACGGCGTACCGGTGGCGCCAGACACCAGCGGCGTCAGCTCGTTACACACCGTCGATGGCTGGCCATAGACACGTTCGGTCACGATGCCCAGCGGGTCGATGGTGCGCTGCTGCGCGTGGACCTGGACGTGCACTGCCCCAGTCGACTGCAGCCATTGCCCCAGCACCTTCGATGCCGGTGCTTCACCGAGATGCAGTACCGCAGTGGGGCGGTGCGCAGCGGCGAAGTCGGTGGCACGAACCAATGAGTCGAAGCACGCCACGGCCTGCGGAAGATGTCGGCACCCCGAACGCGGGTCTGCAAACACTGGCCACTGCAGCGCGTGCGCCAGCGCACCAACCGCAGCCACGTCGTCCACGCCAGCACCGGCGACGATCACACCACGTGGCCGGTCGAGCATCGCAGCCAGCTCAGCCACTTCGGGCCGCATCATGAACCAGCCATCACTCTCGGCGACGGGCACCTCGACAACGGACGGCAGCGACCCCGCGACGCCAACGAGCGGCTCGCGGAAGGGCAGGTTGACGTGTACCGGGCCGGGGTCGGCACCAACCGCACTCATCCACCAATCGGTGGCCAGATCGCGCCATCCACCGAAACCATCCGCGGTCGCAACGCCCGGGTCGATGAACCGCCGCACCACACCGCCGTACAGCTCGGTCTGATCGATGGTCTGTGGTGCGCCAATCCCCTGCAGCTCGGGCGGGCGATCCGCGGTCAGCACCAACATCGGCACGCCGGAAAGGTCGGCCTCGACCACCGCTGCGTGGAAATGCGTGGCGGCGGTTCCGCTGGTGCACAGCAATGCAGCAGGTACTCCGCTGACGAGACCGACGCCCAACGCGATGAACGCGGCGCTGCGCTCGTCGTGCACGATCTGCACCGAAAGCTGCGTGCGGGTGGCCAGAGCCAACGCCATCGGCGTGCTGCGCGAACCCGGGGCAATCACGGCGTGGCGCATTCCGAGCCGTACCCACTGATCCACCAGGGTGGCGCAGAACGTCGCCTGGAGGTCCTGCGGCTGCATGTCAGGGACCTCGCGCATCATGTCCGCCACGATACGGGCCTATCGTGAGCCACATGCGACCTTCGCTGACGGTAGAGATCTGGTCCGACGTGGTGTGCCCGTGGTGCTACATCGGCAAGCGACGGTTCGAGACCGCCGCCACCCAGCTGCGCGACGAGGTCGACCTGCATGTGGTGTACCGCCCATACCAATTGGACCCGACGGCCTCGCCGGGCATGTCACAGCCGGTGATTGAGGCCTACGCAAAGAAGTTCGGTGGGCACGAGCGGGCCACCGAGATCATGAATCACGTTACCGAGATCGCTGCCGGTGAAGGCCTCACCTTCCACATGGACAAGGCGCTGCGGGCAAACACACTGCTCGCTCATCGGCTGCTGTTCCTCGCCGAAGGCACCGGTCAGCAGAACGAGCTCAAAGAGCGTCTACTGAAGGCGTACTTCGTGGACGGGCTCGACATCGGCGACCCGGATGTCGTGGCCGATTGTGCTGCGGAAGTTGGCATGCAACACGATTCGGTGCGGGCGTTCCTGGACAGCAACGACGGTGTGGCCGAAGTGCAGGCGATGCTGCGGGTCGCCGCCGAGGCCGAGATCACCGCCGTGCCAACTTATGTGTTCGACGGCCGCTGGTCGGTGCCTGGAGCACAAGATGCTGAGACCTTCGTCAACGTCATTCGTCGGCTGCTGCAACGCCGAAGTGAGGAGACCCTCAATGTCTGAACGGCCAGCAATGTCTGAACGGCCAGCAATGTCGGGTTGGCGCACACTTTCCGGGCCGCTGGCTGCTGAGCAGCTCGGTGTGGAGGGCGCACCGAGCATGACCTTCGTCCATGGCTTCGCCCAAACCGGTAACTCGTGGAAGCCGATCGCCGAATACTTCGCCGCGCAGGGATTCCTCGTCACCGTCGTCGATATGCCCGGCCACGGAAAATCAGCGCAGGTACGCGCCGACCTGCGCCGCACGGCAGACATGCTGTCGGCTATCGGCGGCGCCGGCACCTACGTTGGCTACAGCCTGGGCGGGCGCGCCTGCCTGCACCTCGCGCTCATGTACCCCAACCTGGTGAAACGGCTGGTCGTACTTGGTGCCAACCCGGGTATCGACGACGCTGGCCTGCGCGCAGAGCGACGCGAAGCCGACGACGTGCTCGAAGCCCGGATGAACGAAATTGGGCTGGAAGCCTTCTTACAGGAATGGGCGGCCCAGCCTCTGTTTGGCGGGCTGGAGCTCACCGGCGAGCAGCAGGCCGACCGGCTGCGCAACACCACCGATGGGTTGGGCTCCAGCCTGCGCCTGGCAGGCACCGGAGCCCAGGGTTCGCTGTGGCCGCGTCTTCGCGAGCTGAACATGGACGTGCTGGCGCTCGCCGGCGCCAACGACGACAAGTTCTCCGCCGTTGCACGTCAGATAGCGGACGCGGTCCCGTCTGGACGCTTTGTACTGATTCCCGACGCCGCTCACGCCGCACACCTGCAACAACCAGAAGCCGTTACCGCAGCGATCGCAGCCTTTGTGGGCGCAGCGCCAGAAACGATCAGCCCTTTGAATTAACGGCCTTGGACGATGAGGAACCACAGGGGCACCAGGCACAGACCGACGATACCCAGGATGAAACCTGCCTGAGCCTGGCCGCGGTTGGTGAAGGCACCCGGGTTGCGGTCCATCTCCTTCTTCGCCTGAATACCGAACACCAGCGCCAGCACCGACAACACGATCGGGCAGAACAGTATGCCGACGATGCCGCACACCATGGCAGCTGTGGCCTTGCCCATTGACTTCGGTGGCGACTGTCCAAAGCCGCCGTACGGCTGGTAGCCGGGAGGGGGACCCATCGATGGCGGTGGCGGGGGCGGCATGTCAGTCATGTTCGGACAGTACCCGACGGGCTCAGCCACAACCGTCACCGCCTCACCCGAGTGGGTACTCCTCACCCGGGGTGCGAGTGAGCACTCGGGAGGCCCGCGGCACTCGGAGAGGCGGCGTGGCACTCGGAGAGGGTCAGCCGGAGATGGCAATACCGGCCGCGGCAAGCAGTCCGGTCACCAACTGCACCTTGCCGGTGGCACCCAGGACTGGAATCAACCCAGCCCCCCTCGCTCCCCCGCGAATTGCCCGCACCGCCGGAACGGCAACGACCACGCCGACGAGACCCAGCAGCGCGAGCGGACGATCGGCCACGGCAATGACGACCAGCAACACCCACGCAGCAACCAGCAGCGCCATATACAACCAGCGTGTTCGAGTGTCGCCGATTCGTACCGCCAGGGTGCGCTTTCCGACCCCGCGATCCGTGGGAATGTCGCGCAGATTGTTGACCACCAGCAGCGCACACGCGAGGCAGCCAGCGACACAACCCGCCAGCCACGCGACCGCGTTGATGCGCTCGCACACCACAAACGTGGTGCCCGCCGTTGCGACCAGCCCGAAGAACGTGAACACGAACACCTCACCAAGCCCGAGGTAGCCGTACGGCTTGGGACCGCCGGTGTAGCCCCACCCAGCCAGTAGCGCCGCGGCGCCGACCGCCAGCAACCACCACGACGTGGTAGCGGCCAAGGCCAGGCCGGCAACCGCCGCGACCCCGAACGCGAGCAGCGCGGCCTTCTTCACCGACGACGGCGAGGCGAGCCCGCTACCCACTAAGCGCACAGGACCCACTCGAACCGCGTCGGTACCGCGGACGCCATCGCTGTAGTCGTTGGCGTAGTTCACACCGACCTGCAGCGACAGACTGACCAAGAGTGCTGGCGCCGCCCGCCACCACACAGCGCCGGTCTCGCCTACGGCCGCGGCCGCGCCAAGGGCAACGGGTACTACCGCCGCGGGAAGGGTTCGTAGACGAGCGCCAAGCAGCCATCGGTTCATTCCTGCCATTCTCGCCTAGTCTCGCCACCGTGCCTCATCTGGTCGCGATCGATCTCCCCGGCGGCCCCAACTTTGTCGATGCGTTGCGGCGCGAGTGGGACGCCGGCAACGCAGTACTGCCTGTCGATCGTCGGCTTCCGGGGGCCGCGCGGTCAGCGCTGCTGGCCGCAATGGCACCCTCTTTTGTCGTCGACGCCAGCGGCCGCCACGGGCTGGACGACGGTTGCGACGTTGAGGCCGGCGACGCGCTCGTGATGGCCACCAGTGGGTCCACCGGCGCACCCAAGGGTGTGGTGCTCACTCACGCCTCCGTGGCTGCCTCAGCCGCCGCAACAACTCGTCGGTTGCGTATGACTGGCGCCGACACGTGGCTGGCCTGCCTGCCGCTCTCCCACATCGGCGGTCTCTCGGTGGTGACGCGCGCGATCCTCACCGACACTCCCCTGGTCGTGCACGACGGCTTCGATGCGGCACGGGTGCAGGACGCGGTCCGTGCCGGGGTCACCGCCGTCTCGCTGGTGGCCACCGCGATGCAGCGCGTGGACCCGGCCACCTTCCGGGTCGTGGTACTGGGCGGCTCACGTCCACCCGTGGCGCTGCCGCCCAATGTGCACACCACCTATGGCATGACCGAGACCGGCAGCGGGGTGGTCTACGACGGGTGGCCGCTGAGTGACGTCGATGTGCGGATCGGTGATGATGCCGAGGTGTTGTTGCGCTGCCCGATGCTGCTGCGTTGCTATCGCGATGGCAGCACCCCGATGGACGCCGACGGCTGGCTTCACACTGGCGACCTCGGCCGTTGGCTACCCGATGGTCGGCTCCACATCGACGGACGACGCGGCGACCTGATCATCACCGGCGGCGAGAACGTGTGGCCCAACCCAGTGGAGGCCCTGGTCGCCCAGCACCCGGGCGTCGTCGAGGTGGCAATCGTCGGCGTGCCCGACGCCGAATGGGGTCAGCGTGTCACGGCCTTCGTCGTCGCCCACTCGAACCCTCCGACGCTCCCCGAGCTGCGCGCTCTCGTCACCGCGACCATGCCGGCCTTCTGCGCGCCGAAGGAGCTGCATCTCGTCGCTTCGTTGCCGCGCACCGCTCTCGGCAAGGTGCAACGCCACCTGCTGTCCTCGCCCTCGGGGCCGGCGGCGTGAGCCAGACCAAGCTGCCCAACGCCTATTGGCGGTTATGGACCGCTGCCGCCGTGTCCAATCTGGGCGACGGCGTGTTCGTCATTGCGTTGCCACTGCTGGCCACCCGGATCACTGATGACCCGGTGTCGGTCGGTCTGATCGCAGCTTTCTTCACGATTCCGTGGCTACTGTTCGCGCTGCCGGTCGGGGTCATCATCGACCGCTCGGATCGCCGCAAGGTATTGGTTGTCGCCGACCTCTGCCGCGCCGCGCTCGTCGGTGCGCTCGCGGTCGTGGTCGCGTTCGGCGACGTCAAGATCTGGATGCTCTGGGCCTTGGCGTTCGGTCTCGGCGTCGGTGAAGTCTTCTTCGACAGCGGCTCACAAACCCTCCTTCCAGCCATCGTTCCGGACGCTCAGCTCGAGCGCGCGAACGGGTTCTTCTACGCGACCGAGGTCGCCACCAACACGTTCATCGGCATGCCACTGGGCGGCGCGCTGATCGCCGTCGCGGTGTGGCTACCGTTCGGCGTCGACGCTGCCAGCTTCGTGCTGGCGGCAACGCTGGCAGCAACCGTCCGTGGCTCATTCCGACCAACAGAGGCAACGTCGAAGGCATCCCCTGTCAGCATCGTCACCGACATGCGCGCCGGCGTACGGTGGCTCCTGGACCATGCACTGCTGCGCAGTCTTGTCATCATCGTCGCGCTCATGAACCTCGCGTTCGCAGCCACGCAGGCAACCTTCGTGCTGTTCGCCAAGGACGAACTCAACATCTCGGACCGTGCCTTCGGCCCGCTGCTCGCGCTGGTTGGACTTGGCGCGCTGTTGGCCGGGCTCACCGGCGGGAAGATCATTGGAGCCATCGGCCGACGCCCGGCAATGATCGCTGCGGCCGTCATTCCGGCAGTGACCAGCGCGCTCACGGGTCTGTTCCCCAACGTGTGGCTGGCGATTCCGTTGACGGCGCTGCAGGCATTCACCACCACCATCTGGAGCATCTTGGCAGTCTCACTGCGCCAGCAGATCGTGCCCACTCACCTCTTTGGTCGAGTCAACAGCATCTACCGCTGGATCAGCACGGGAGCGATGCCACTGGGCGCGCTCTTCGGCGGGGTTCTCGCGAGCGCATACGGCTTGCGTGCCCCGTATTTCGCCGCTGCCGGTCTGCTGCTTCTGGCATCCGCGGCGATCGTCCTGCGGATGGCAGCTGGGCCGTTAACTGCGGCCACACCCGATTCGGAAACCACTCACGAAGCGACGGTGGTCGACGCACCGACCGACGACACGCCCCTGTCACTCGCCCGCGACCCGCTGGATGATTTCCTGTAGAGCCGTCAGGCGTGGCCGGATTCGAGGTCTTCGTCGTGCTCGATGGTGACCTTCACGCGGCGAATGCGACGCCCCTCCACCTCGGCGGCAGCAAAGCGCCAACCGTCGTGGGCAATTGCTTCGCCAATCTTGGGGACGTGTTCGAGTGTGCCAAACAGAAAGCCGCCCACCGTGTCCCAGTCGTCATCTGGAATAGACGTACCGAGCAGGTCGTTGAGGTCGCCCACCGACATGCCACCGTCGACCAGATAGTCGCCATCGGAAAGGCGCTGCACTTCTGCGTCCTCGTCGTCGTGCTCGTCAACGATTTCGCCGACCAGTTCCTCCAGGCAGTCCTCCAGCGTCACCAAACCAGCGAATGCGCCGTATTCGTCGGCGACGAGCGCTAGGTGGAACTTCTCGGCCTGCATCTCACGCATCAGCCGGTTCACCGGCTTGTTCTCCGGCACGAAGTGCACCGGGCGAACCAGCTCGCTGACCAGTCGGGCGCCCCCGCCTTCACGTTCGGTGCGCATCAGGTCCTTCGTGTACGCAAGGCCGAGCACGTCGTCGTCTTCGCTGTTGACCACCGG
This sequence comes from Ilumatobacteraceae bacterium, assembly GCA_043740085.1. GTDB lineage: Bacteria > Actinomycetota > Acidimicrobiia > Acidimicrobiales > Ilumatobacteraceae > UBA668. The sequence continues at coordinate 17,631 of JAYUCY010000112.1, read as the reverse complement.
CAGCCGGCTGTAGCCCTCCTCGAGGGCAACGTCGAGCGCCTGGGTCACCGTCAACGTGTGCTCCAACACCTGAATGTCTGGCCGCGGGACCATGACCTCGCGAGCGATGGTGTCGCCGAACTCGATGATGCTTTCGATCAGCTCGCGTTCCTCGTGCTCCACAACGCCGTCTTCCGCGGCCACTTCGACAATGCCCAGCAGTTCCTGCTCGGAGACGAACGGGCCGGACTCCAGGCCCTTTCCGCGCACGATCACGTTGGTGAGTTTGATCAGACCACGAGAGATCCACTGCAACGGCGGGAACGACACAATCAGCGCTGTCGGCCGGGCCGACAGCAACGCCGCCCGCTGCGGGTACAGCACGGCGTATGTCTTGGGCACCGCCTCGGCGAGCACGAAGAAGACGATGACGTTGAGCACCACACCGATGACAACACCAGCCGGGCCAAACATATGGCCGGCAACCAGGGCCGTGAGCGTGGTCTGCACGGTCTGGCAGATGTTGACGGTCAGCAGCAGCGGGTTGACCCAACGTTCGGGGTGATGAACCAGGCGCTTGAGTGCCTTACCCGACTTCAGACCTTTGTCCGCCAGCGACGTTGCTCGTGGCTTGCTCATCCGCGACAGACTCATCTCCGCCACGGAGGCGAAAATCAGCACAATCAACAGCACCAAGATGACAACGACCATCAGTAGGTCGACGTTGGTGAACTGGCCCGCAATCATTCAGGTTGCTCCTGCCGGAAGCCTTCCGGCACAGGGCCACCCCAATGGTGTTCCTGTAGTAACTCCAGCTCGCGGGCGCGCATTGCCTGCGCAGCAGCTGTTTCGTCGTGGTCGTAACCAAGAACGTGCAATATGCCGTGAACAATGAGCAATGCCAGTTCGTCGTCGACGGTGCCTGCATGGTCAGGCGCCTGGCGGGCGGCAACGGCCGGGCACAGCACGACATCACCGAGCAGCAACGGCATATCGCCGGGGTCTGGGGGTGAACGGTCCGGACCACGGCTGGGAGGCTGACCATGGAACACCATCTCCGCCTCGGAGGCATCAATGGGGAACGCCAAGACATCGGTGGGACCGGTCTTACCCATGTGGAGTTCGTTGAGCTCAGACATTTCCAGCTCGGTCACGAACAGCAACGACAGCTCGCACAGCCCGCGCACGCCCTCGGAGCGCAGCACCTCGGTGGCCAGCGCCTGCCAGCGTTCGAGGTCGACGGGAAGGTCGCGCTGCTCGTCGGCGCAGAACACCTCCGGCTCGCCCTCGCCACCAACGCGTGGTGGCACGTTGAGGCGCGGTCGCGATGGGTCAACCACGTCGGCCACCCTGTGCCGCGGCCTTGGCCTCATCGGACCGCTCGTAGGCGGCGACGATGTCGGCCACGATGCGGTGGCGCACGACGTCGCCAGTCTTCAGGTGCACAAAGGCAAGCCCCTCGATACCGCTGAGTGTGCGCTCCAAGCCGATCAGGCTGCTGCGCCCGTTGGGGACGTCGATCTGCGTGGTGTCGCCGGTGACAACGACCTGCGAACCAAAGCCGATGCGGGTGAGAAACATCTTCATCTGCTCGGGCGTGGCATTCTGGGCCTCGTCGAGAATGATGAAACTGTCGTTGAGAGTTCGGCCACGCATGAACGCCAGCGGAGCAACTTCCACCGCCTGACGTTCCAGCAGTTTCTGCGCTCCTTCCAGCTCGACCATGTCGTAGAGCGCGTCGTACAGCGGGCGCAGGTACGGGTCGATCTTGGCCATCAGGTCGCCTGGAAGGAAACCCAAGCGCTCGCCAGCTTCGACAGCCGGACGAGTGAGGATGATGCGCTGCACCTTCTTGGTCTGCAGGGCGTGCACCGCCATCGCGACCGCGAGCCAGCTCTTGCCCGTACCCGCAGGACCAAGGCCAAAGGTGATGACGTTGTTGCGAATCGCGTCGACGTAGCGCTTCTGCCCGGCGGTCTTGGGCCGGATGGGCTTGCCCTTCGCACCGCGCATGATCTCATCGGTCAACACGCGACTGGGGCGTTCGTTGTCGCGCATCATGTCGATGCTGCGGCGCACCGTGTGCTCGTCGAGGTGCTGGCCCTGCTGCAGGAGCACCACCAACTCTTCGAACAGGCGACCCACCGCTTCCGCCTGAAGCCCATCGACATGAATTTCGTTGCCCCGAACGACCACGGACGAGTCGGCGAAGGCGGCCTCAATCATGCGCAGGTGGGTATCGCGTTGCCCCACCAGCGCGGCCATCAGGTGCGCGCCGGGCACGACGACGGAGTACGGCTTGGCCAGTGCTGTCATTCGGAGGGGCCCGACGATGGACTCATTTGTAGACACGGTAGCGAATCGGGCGCCCTTCCCGGTGCATGAATCCGTTCAGCGCCTCATCGACAGTGGCCCCTCGAGCGGCCGAGTGGCATCGGAATCGGTGTACGCCGAGAAGTCAACTCGAATCGAACACGAGGAGTGCTCCCTCCGACGCCTCCAGTGCCAGACCTTCCTTGGCGAGCCGAATGGTCGCCCCATTTGCCGCGTGAGCAGGGTGAATCACCAGCCATATGATGGAGTGCACCACCCCGCGTCGCATATGGTCGAGGTAGTGAAGCTCGAAGTACGCACGACTGAGGTATCGGGTGCTGCCGATGTCGGTGGCTATCAGCAACATGCCCACCGGCACGTTGTTGTCCCGCAGCACCCACAGCCGATTGCTCGGGTCGGCGATAGTCGAGTCGAATTCGCTGAGGTACAGCATCTCGCGAGTGACCGCCTGCTCGGAACGACCGCCGTCGGCAAGTTCGTAGAGCTGCCACAGCTTGTCGGCCAGCACCGTGTCGACGACATGCGAGTGACGAGTGACGAATACCTGCCAACTCCTTCAAGTGGCTGTATCTGCTCTTCACGGGCTTTCACTGGGCTACGCGCCGCGCGCGGTAAAACACCCCTTGCGCGAACACCCTGCTCATGGGCTATCATGAGAACTCAAAACTTGCCGCGGGTGGATACCTCATTCGTTCCGCGGAGTGGAGGCGCATGAAGCGGGCATCAGCTCTCCTGACGTGGTGGTATTCGGCGATCGGCGGCATCGTCGCTCTTCTCGCGCTCACGCTGCCGTGGGCTGGCGCTCGCGAAGCGCTCTACCTCCTTGCCGCAGTGCAGCTGGCGCCTGTCATCTACCTGTCGTGGCGCCAGGGTTTGATTCCTGCCCGGATGGCTGGTTTGGTCGGCGCCGTTGGCGTGTTGTATGCGTTGGCCGAAATGGTGTCGGGTGACGGCCCCACGTACGAGACGCCACTGGCGATAGCCCTTGGCCTGGCGGCAACGGGCTGCATCATCGGCGGCCTCGTCGTACTCGTTCACGGTCAAGGCCCGAACGCTCACCCTGGGCTGCTGGGCGACAGCATCATTGTTGCCCTTGGCAGTTGGATCATCAGCTGGGCACTCTTGGTCCAGCCAATCGTCAACACCGCCAGCACTGCTGCCTGGACCATCATTCTCTACGGCGTGTACCAGCCCGGTGCAGCGGTCATCTTGTTTCTCGTGCTCGCCGTGCTGCTGAACAACTCGCTGCGGCCACCTGCGATGTGGCTGCTGGCAGTCGGGCTCACCTGCAACCTGGCGGGCCACCTGCTCTATGCACTCATCGACGCGGGCCACGTGGCCGCCGGCGCCGAACGGATTGCGTTGCCGCTGTATATCGCGGCATATTTCTCCGCCGGCGCGGCGTTCCTGCACCCGAGCATTGAAAACATCGGCCAGATCCCCGCTTCCGCCAGCCGGCAGCTGACCGGTCGCCTCATCACGACGATTGCCTCGCTGGTGCTGCCCGTGATCGTTCTCGCTGGCACTGCCCCCAACGACGGCACCGACAAGATCGTGCGGTCGCTGTCCGCGCTCGTTCTCGCCACCGTCGTGACATTGCGAGTCGTGACAGCCGTGCGCGCCAACAACCAGGCACAGGCCGAACTGCTGCACGGCGCACAAACCGACCCGCTCACCGGACTTCCTAATCGCACCCTGCTGCTCGAACGGATCAACGAACTGCTCGGTAACTCGTGGAGCCAGGATCAGCACCCCACGCTATTCTTCGTCGACCTCGACCGCTTCAAAAACATCAACGATTCGCTGGGCCATGCCGCCGGCGACGAAGTGTTGGTCACAGTCGCCCGTCGCCTGATCAACGTCGTGCCCGAGGGCGCGGTAGTGGCCCGCCTGTCAGGCGACGAGTACGTGGTACTCGACACCACGGCGAAATCGTCCGGCGCTGCGCTGGCGCTTGCCGAGCGGATGCTGGCCGTCTTCCGCGAGCCGCTCGCGCTCAGCCAGGGCGACATGTTCGTCACCGCCAGTATCGGTGTTGCCAGCATCAGCGCCACCTCCAGCACGTCAGCAGAAGACCTCGTTCGTCACGCCGACACCGCCATGTACCGCGCCAAGGACGCAGGTCGCAACTGCCTGGCGGTCTACGACGAGAGCATGCACGAGCGCGTTGCGCACCGCCTCGCCGTTGAGACAGCTCTGCACCGCGCGCTGGACCGTCGCGAGCTGCGACTCTTCCACCAACCGATTCTCGATCTGCAGTCGGGCGATGTTGTTGGCTTCGAAGCGCTGATGCGTTGGCAGCAGAGCGACGGGACGATGGTCTCGCCCGCCGAGTTCATCCCGATTGCGGAAGACAACGGCACCATTGTGCCGATCGGTTCATGGGCGCTGCTGGAAGCACTCAGCCAGTTGCGGCGGTGGCTTGACGATGGCGTCTGCAGCCCTGGCGCGACCATGTCGGTCAACGTCTCACCGCGTCAGCTCAGCGACCCCAACTTCACGGCAATCGTCAGCGAAGCGCTCACCCGCTCGGGCGTCTCGCCGCAATTGCTGTGGCTGGAAGTCACCGAGAGCGTGATGATCAGCGAGCCCGAGCTGGCGTTGGCGACGCTCCGTCGCCTGCGTTCGTTGGGTGTCCGCGTTGCGCTGGACGACTTCGGTACCGGCTACTCCTCGCTGTCGTTGCTGCAGAAGTTTCCGCTGCAACGAATCAAGATCGACAGGGCCTTCGTGCAGGGTGTTGCCGACAACCCCAACGACCGCAGCCTGGTGCGCACCATTATCGCCATGGGTCGCTCGTTGGGTCTCGACATGGTGGCCGAGGGAGTGGAGAGCGTGCATCAACTGCAGGTCCTCAGCGATCTGGGCTGCACCAAGGCGCAGGGCTTCCTGATCAGCCACCCGGTCCCCGCCGACGCGATGCGCAGCACCGTTGCTGCGCTCGAGCGGCTCGGTCAGTTCCCCGGCCTGCGCCCCAGCGTCGGCGCTCCAGCCAACTGACAGCCCGGATGGAACCCGACCGCGGCGACAGCCCAGACGACGACATCCGTCTGCTCGGCCGCGTGCTGGGCGATGTCATCGCCGAGCAAGCTGGCAGCGAAGTGTTCGAGACTGTCGAGCGCGTCCGCAAGCTCGCCGTCGAGGTGCGGCGTGGCGATAACAGCGATGATGCGCGCTTGGGCCTGGCGATGAGCGGGCTGGACATGCCCACCACGTTGCATGTCATTCGTGCGTTCAGCTGGTTCTCCTTGCTGTCCAACATTGCGCAAGACGTGCACCAATCGCGTCGCCGCCGTCACCACCGTTCAATCGGGTCGCCGCCGCAGGAGGGCACCATCACTCACGCGCTCGAGGTCGCGCAGTCTGCAGGCTGCCAGCCCGACGACATCGTCTCCTTGCTGCAGACAGTCGAAGTCAGCCCGGTGTTCACGGCACACCCGACCGAGGTACGCCGCAAGACCATCCTCGATACACAACGGCGCATCGCGGCGATGCTCGACCAGCGCGGCCGTCTGCGGCTGGACACAGTCGAACAGGCGGAGTGGGAAGCCGAGCTGCGCGTGCATGTGCTGACGCTGTGGCAGACCGCACTGCTACGGCTGTCAAAGCTGCGAGTGCGCGACGAGATCGACGATGCGCTGCGTTACTACCAACTCACACTGCTCGCCGAAGTTCCACGCCTGCAGCTCGATGTGCACCGCGAGTTGTCGCAGCTGTCCGGGCACGATGTCGAGTTGCCATCGCTGCTACGAATGGGTTCGTGGATCGGCGGCGATCGCGACGGTAACCCATTCGTCACGGCCGAGGTCTTGCAGTGGGCCGTGGAGCGGCAAGCCACCGTCGCGCTGCGCCACCACCTGCAAGCGCTGTCACAGCTAGGGCTCGACCTCTCGTTGTCGTCGCGCCTCGTCACCCCAACCCCCGCGCTCCTTGAGCTGGCGGAGGCCTCGGGTGACGACTCTCAGTTCCGCGCCGACGAGCCGTACCGTCGGGCTCTGCGCGGCATGTACGCACGGCTGGCAGCCACTGCCCTGCAGGCCCTGGGCAGTGTGCCGGGGCCGGACCCCATCGGTGCTCGGCAGCCGTACGCCACTCCCGATGAACTCCTGGCCGATCTCGCAGTGGTGGATGCGTCGCTGCGCTCGCACGGGGCGTCCTCGCTGGCCGACGCTCGCGTCGCTCCCGTGCGGCAGACGATCGCCAGCTTTGGCTTTCACCTGTGCTCGCTTGATCTGCGCCAGAACAGCGAGGTTCACGAGCGCACCGTCGCCGAACTCCTCGCAGCCGCTGGCGCGTGTACCGACTATCTGGCCCTCGATGAGACAGCGCGCGTGCAGCTGCTGCGCACGGAGCTGTACTCGACGCGGCCACTGGCAAGCGCGTTCGTCGAGTATTCGGCCGAGACGCTCAGCGAGCTCTCCATCCTGCGCACCGCGGCCGCCGCCCGCGAGCGTTTCGGCGCCATGATCATCCGCCACAACGTGATCTCAAAGTGCCAGTCGGTCAGCGATGTGCTCGAGGTCGCGGTGCTGTGCAAAGAGGTCGGCCTGCTTGTTCCTGGTGCGGACGATTCGTTGGCGCTCGACATTGTGCCGCTGTTCGAGACCATCGACGATCTTGCTCACGCCGGCGAAGTGGTGAGCAACCTGATCGCGCTACCCGAGTATCGGCGCTGGCTGGACCACAGCCGCGACGGCCGCCAGGAAGTGATGTTGGGCTACTCGGACAGCAACAAGGACGGCGGCTACCTCGCTTCCAACTGGGCGCTCTATCAGGCTGAAGTCGCCGTCGTTGCCGCCATGTCTGCGGCGGGCGTCCGGCTGCGCTTCTTCCATGGTCGCGGCGGAACGGTTGGTCGCGGCGGTGGCCCCAGTTATCTCGCGATCCTTGCGCAGCCGCGCGGCGCCGTAGATGGCAGCCTGCGGCTGACAGAGCAGGGCGAGGTCATCGCCGCTCGTTACGCCGACGCCTCGCTGGCGAGACGCAGCTTGGAGGCATTGGTGGCCGCGACCATCGAAGCCAGCCTGCCGCGCACAGAACTGCACGACCCGCCACCCGAGTTCATCGCCGCGATGGACGAGATGGCGGCGCTGGCCCTCAGCCATTATCGCTCACTCGTGTACGGCACCCCGGGCTTCGTACAGCTGTTCCGAGAGATGACGCCGATCAATGAAATCGCCACCCTCAACATCGGCAGTCGCCCAGCGTCGCGCACACAGTCGGATCGCATCGAGGACCTGCGAGCCATCCCGTGGGTGTTCAGCTGGAGCCAGTGCCGGGTCATGTTGCCAGGTTGGTACGGAACCGGCACCGCCTTCGCCGAGTGGGTTGGCTCCTCGTCAGACCGGGCAGCGCTGTTGGTGCGGATGGCTCGTGAGTGGCCGTTCTTCCGCTCTGTGATGTCGAACATGGGAATGGTCCTGGCCAAGACCGACCTCGGTATCGCCGCTCGTTATCGCGACCTGGCCAGTGACGAGGAGTTGGCTCACCACGTGTTCGATCAGATCAGTGCCGAGCACGCTCTGTGCCTCCACTGGTTGCAACGCATCACCGGCGGCGGGCCGCTGGCCGACAACCCGACCCTGGCGCGCAGCATCAGCGACCGGTTCCCGTACCTCGACCCGCTGAACCACCTGCAACTCGACCTACTCCGCCGCTTCCGTGCAAACACGGCGGAGGCCGACGACGACCCCCTCGACCCCAACGACACGAGTCAGCTGGTCAGTCGTGCTATCCAGTTGACCATCAATGGTCTCGCCACTGGCTTGCGTAACAGCGGCTAAGCGCTGTCTCGAATACGCCTTCAGCTCACGAGGTTGACGATGTCCCTGACCAGCAGGATGCTGAGCAGGCTCATCACGCACAGCACAATGGCGGTGAAATGCCAGCGCCAGCGGTGGTCGACCGCAAAGAAGCGCCGAATGGCGAACACATCGCACACCATGGCCGCGACACCAATCGTGATGCCAATGACGGGGCCAACACCCTTCGCGAAGCCGACCGCGGGCAGAACGAACGGGAGGATGACATAGGTGAGCGTGCAGCGCAGCGCCGAGATCATCATCGACTTCTGAAAGACGGAATATGCCGAGGCGGTGGTGACGCCGGCCGGCCGCTCCCGAATACGAAGCAAGCGGCGCATCATCACATCGGCACGTGACCGGCGGACCGGCGGACGAGTACCGCTGAAGCCCGCTGGACACGCAGCTGCCATGGCCGTGTGGTCAATAGGGCACTTCGACGCCGGCGCCTGTAACGACCCGGGGGCTTCGAGCAGTACGTCGTTGCCGGTCATCGCGACTGAGCGGTCCATACCTGCACTCTAGAGAGTGGCGACCCCAAGTTGCGTACTTGCCAGGGCTGTCAGTCGCCGACAGTCAACCTTGCTGTTGGGGCGCTGCCTATGGAAAACACGAGCAGCCCCTGACCGGGCGGACCCGGCCAGAGGCTGTGGAGGCGACGATGGGAATTGAACCCATGTGGACGGCTTTGCAGGCCGTTGCCTCAGCCACTCGGCCACGTCGCCATGCGATCTCCGATTGCCCGGATCACGGCGCCTGCACGATAGCGGGTGAACCGAGCATCATGCAGGTGCCTTGCGACATCGCGGGGCGTCTCGGTGTCGGCCTCATGCGCCCAGCACTGTAAAGCCCAGCGATCTGGCAGCCTGCGCTTGACGAAGATCGAAGGTGAGGAAGGACAGGCCGGGCACCTGCAAGCGGCGAGCGCACGCCAGATGGATGGCATCCAATGACCGCACACTCAACTGCTCGCCGATATCCGCGGCCGACTCGCAGACAACCTGATCCACGCTGACGAGAGCAAGTTCGTCGAGATCGCGCTCAAATCGGCGGCGCAGGTCCGGGAGGTCATGAGGTTCGACGAGACGGGCCAGGTTGCGGCGAACCTCCACCAACGTGATCCAGGAAGTCACCAGCACAGGGTCGGCGGCGAGTAGCTGCTCGGCAATATCAGAGTCCGCCTCGTCGACGTACACCTTGAGCAGCGCGCTCGAGTCGACATATGTAGTCATTCGCCGCGGTCGTCAGCGAGTGCGTCGGCAATGCGACGACGACCAACGGCTCGGCGGCCGGGAGTGAGGCCATCTGACTTGAGAGCTGGCCGCAACCAACCTTGCTCAACTCCGATCGCCATAACGCCCGCTCCCGGTACCGGCACGATCTGCACCTTTGGCACTCCGCGCTCAGTGACCTGCACCGGCTCACCCGCTGCTGCGCGATCCAAGTACTCGGAGAGATGCTGTTTGAGCTCGCGGACACCAACAATCATGTGTCCACATTACCTCATGCCTGTGTGCACATCAATCACTGATGACGGGTACTTGCTGATCGCGACAGCAATATGGTGGCACTGTTGGTGTTGCTCACCTTGCTCAGCCCGGCCGTCTTTGCAAGTGTGATGGTCATGTTTGCCACCTCGGTTGACGACTTCGTGACGCCGAACCCGTTTGATGTCGATGTTGTCGTCATCGGCGCTGGTTTCGCCGGTCTCACCGTTGCGACGACGCTGCGACGAGAGGGCATCTCGGTCGTGGTACTCGAGGCTCGCAACCGGGTTGGCGGCAAGGTGGAGGCGCAACTTGACGAACGTGGCCGCCTGGTGGACACCGGCGCGCAATTCGTCAACGACGAGATGACAGAGGTGCTTGCACTCGCAGCCCAGGCCGGCGCAAGGCGGGTGAACGCCGTCCACCCCGGACGTGCGTCAACGGTGCCGAACCCGATGGAGGGCGACCCGTGGGCGGAGGCCGAAGCGCTGCTGGCCACGCTGGGCGCCGATCATCTCAACGATGAGCGAACGGTCACCGAGTGGGTGGCCGGGCTAGCTGTGGACGGAACCCACGTCTCGAATGCTGCGCGCGACGCAGTGCGCTCCGCCGTCAACGGTGGCACCTGCAGCGACAGCAACCTGATCCCGATCTCATACCTCGCGCAGCTCAACGAGCGCACTCCTTCGAATGTGGAAGCACTCCAGTCGTGGTTCCCAGCCACGCTCCACTCGCTTTCCGTCCATCTGGCCGCCCCTCTCGCCGATGCACTTCGGTTGCAATGCCCGGTGCGCGCCATCCACCTCCACGACTCGTCGGTTGATGTCGTTGCGCTCGACCAGGTGTGGCATGCACGCGAAGTTGTGGTCGCCGCTCCGCCAACCGCATACGCCGCCCTCGGTTTCACGCCGCCCCTCCCCGACGACATTGTTGATGCTGCGGCGTCGTTCGCTCCGGGCACAGCGGTCAAATACCTCCTCCGCTTCGAGCGGGCCTTCTGGCTCGACCGTGGCCGGAATGGCATCGGCCAGTTCCTTGGGCCTCCCGGCCTCTACTTTGCTGACGCATCACTCCCAGACGTCGCGACACTGGTCGGATTCGTCGGTGGCACGACCGCGGTCGCATGGACGCGGCACTCGCAAGCGCAGCGACGCGAGGCCATCATTCATCACGCGTCCGTCATGTTCGGCGAGGAAGCACTACAGCCATTGAGCGTGGTCGAGCGTGTCTGGGCGCCCGACGAGTGGGGCGGCGGCGGCTATGGCAATGTGCTGGCCACGCACGCACCCCATGCCGCCGATGCATTGGCCTTCGGGCTGCCGCTGGTCACCTTTGCCAGCACCGAGCTGGCCACCCGCTTTCCCGGCTACGTAGAGGGCGCGATCGTCGCTGGGCATGCCGCGGCGGCGCAGGTGCTGCTTCGCCTCCGACACGTATGAGGCGATCATGAACCTCGGGCGCTACGCGCACGGATGGCCCTTGAATCTGCAATATTGGGTAACGCCGCTTCTCGGCAGGGAGAACGAACAACGATGACCATCACCAATCACACCGCACCGTCTCGCTTCGTGCGAGCCGACGGCCCCGACAAAGTGACCGGCAGCGGCCGCTACACCGCGGATCTCACGCTGACCGGTGCCTTGGCCGCGAAGTTCAAGTACGCCGATGTCACGCACGCTCGTATCACCAAGCTCGACGTGAGCGCCGCCGCAGCAATGCCGGGCGTGTTCGCTGTCCTCACCCAGGCCGACGTTCCCGACGTCAAGTTCGGTCCGTTCGTGCAGGACCGCACGCTCTTCGCCAACGACGTCGTGCGTTACGAGGGCGAGGTCATCGCCGCTGTTGCGGCGGTCGATGCCGACACTGCCCAGCGTGCGGTCGAAGCAATCGTTGTTGAGTACGCCCCGTTGCCCGTTGTCAACGACATCGAGGCGGCGCTGTCACCCGACTCGCCACTCGTTCACTCGGACTGGGCCGACTACGGCAGCAGCATGATCCGTGACCGCAACGATGCCTCCTTTGCGTCCATCGCCAAGGGCGACGTGGACGCGGGGATGGCCGCTGCCGACCACGTCGTGCGCAGCCGCTACGTGGCCGATGGCTGCCACGCCGCTCCTATCGAGCCGCGGGCAGTCGTCGCCCAGTGGGAGGGCAACAAGGTCACCATCTGGACCAGCACACAGGTGCCGTTCGATGCCCGCGCCGGTGTCTGCGAGACCCTGGAGATTCCCAACAACCGGGTCCGCATCATCGTGCCCCACCTCGGCGGCGGCTTCGGCGGTAAGTGCGGCTTCCACTACGAGGCCCACATCGCCGCGCTCGCGCGTGCAGCCAAGCGCCCCGTACGATTGGTGTTCAGCCGGCGTGAGGAGTTCCTCGCACCCGACCGGCGCCGAGAAGGCATCGTGTACGACTTCGAGACCGGCGTAATGGCCGACGGCACCATCGTCGCCCGCCGCGCCTGGCTGGCCCTCGACAACGGTGCGTACACGGCCGACGCCGGCTTCTTCAGCCAGCTCGCCGCCATGCACGCGCTGGGGCCGTATCGCATTCCTCACGCACTGGTCGAGGCTCACCTCGTCTACACCAACCATCAGCCATCGGGCTCCGTCCGCGCACCAACTGCCCCGCAAACCTGCTGGGCGCTCGAGTCGCACACTGACGAGGTCGCCCGTGCTGTCGGGATGGACCCCGTCGCGTTCCGCAAGCTGAATGCCGTCGACACCGGCGCCGAAGGCCCCAGCGGCCAGACGTACGGAGAGATCGGCATCCAGCAGTGCATCGACGCTGCGGCTGCGGGCGCCGGCTACGGCCAGGACCTGCCCGACGACGAGGCAATCGGCGTCGCCATCGGTTGGTGGCCCAGCTTCGCGGTGCCGTCCGGTGCCTACGTAAAAATTGATGGTGACGGAAGCGGCCAGATCATCACCGGCGCGCAGGAGTGCGGTACCGGTGCGGTGATGACGCTGCGCCAGCTCGTTGCCGACGAGCTGGGCATGGATGCCGAGAACTTCGAGCTCGTCTACCAGGACACCAGCGTCGCCCCCTACGACATGGGCGCCACCGGTTCCCAAACACTGTTCAACAACGGCCGCGCGGTCGTCGCTGCCGCCGGGCAGATAGCCGAGCAGCTGCGCAGCCTCGCAGCGGACCACCTGGAGGCCAGCCCGGTCGACATCGTGCTGGCCGACGGCGTGGCCAGCGTGGCCGGCAGCCCGGACCGCGGCGTGTCAATCGCCGAGCTCGCAGGCATCGCCGCCGGTGGCGAACTGCTGATCGGGCACGGCTCGGGCACTCCGCCCGGTGCCCCACCAATCGTTGGCGCAGTGTGCGTGGGCGACCTCGGCATGGCTGCCTGGGTCGCGCCCCAGTTCAGCTGCCACGCCGTGCGCGTCAAGCTGGACCGTGACACCGGCGTTGCCCGCATTCTTCATGTCAGTGCGGCGCACGACAGTGGCACCATCATCAACCCGGTGGGCGCAACCGGCCAGGTGGAGGGCGCTGTGCTGATGGGTATCGGGCAGGCACTGACCGAAGGCACCACCTACGACGCCGATGGCCGCCAGCGCAACGCCGCACTGCTGGAGTACAAGTTGCAGACGTGCGCCGACGCTCCCCCCATCGATGTGCACTTCATTCAGATCAATACTCCCGACGCCGGTCCGCGTGGGGCAAAGGGGCTAGCCGAGGCGCCGAACGTCGCCACCGCCGCGGCTATCTCCAACGCGATTGCGCAAATAGTTGGCACGCCGATTCGTCAGCTGCCGATGACCGCCGAACGTGTGTGGGAAGCGCTCGCCAGTCAGGAGGTCTCGTCGTGAGCTTCCTGATCGCACAGTCCGTCGACGAAGTGTTGGCTGCCATGGCTGCTGGCGCGCGGCCGATAGCCGGTGGCACCGATCTTGTCGTCGGCGCCCGCCACGGCAAGGCAGCGTTACCGGATGCACTGGTCGCCATCGACCGCCTCTCCGAGTTGAAGTCCATCACCGAAACGTCGCACGGCGTCAGCATCGGCGCCCTCGTCACGCACCACGACATCGAGTCGCACCCGGCACTCACCACGGTCTACGCCGGTCTGGCCGATGGCAGTGCGCTGGTCGGCTCGCCGTCCACCCGCCACCTGGGCACACTCGGCGGCAACATCATGAATGGCTCACCGGCCATGGACACCGGCGCAGCTCTGCAGGTGTTGGGTGCCGAGGTCGAGCTGCGGTCAGCTCGGGGCAGTCGTCGCGTGCCCATCGCCGCGCTGTGGGCTCGCCCTGGCCAGACCACGGCTGCAGCTGACGAGCTCTGCGTCGCCATCCATATCCCGAAACCTGAGGGCAGCAGCGGTAGCGCCTACCTGCGGCTGGAGTACCGACGGGCGATGGAGATCGCTGTCGTCGGCGCGGGCGCGTCGGTCACGCTGGGAGATGATGGCTCGGTTGCTGCCGTGTCGGTTGCTCTCACTGCCGTGGCCCCGATCATCCTCGGTCTCACCGATCTGCAGTCGGTCCTCGGCCTCGGCATCACCGATGCGGCCGTAGCGATTCAGCAACTGGCCGTCGCACAGGCGACACCCATCAGCGACGTGCGGGCGAGCGATCGTTACCGTCGTCACACTGTCGGCGTCATGGCCCGTCGCGCGGTCGAAGCTGCCGCCCGCAGAGCCAGCGGCGAAGTCATCGCTGTCCCCGTCAATCGCGCCATCGGCATCGGAGCAGCGTCATGAGCAACACGTCCACTCACCACATCAGCCTGGCTATCAACGGCCGCGACTACCCGGTGGTCATCGAGCAGGGCCGCAACCTGCTGAGCGTCATCCGCACCGAGGTTGGCCTCACCGGCACCAAGGAAGGCTGCGACGATTGCGAGTGCGGTGCCTGCATGGTGCTGCTCGACGGTCAGCCGGTGAACTCGTGCAGCTTTCTCGCGGTGCAGGCCCAAGGGCGTGCGATTACCACCGTCGAGGGCCTCTCCGATGGCGAAGCGTTGAGCGTGCTGCAGCGCAACCTGTTGGAGGAAGGTGGCGTACAGTGCGGCTTCTGTACCCCCGGCATGCTGCTGTCAGCCACCGCGCTGCTGGAGCGCAACGCCACGCCGACGGAGGAAGAAGTGCGGATAGGCCTCTCGGGCAACCTGTGTCGCTGCACCGGCTACACGAAGATCGTCGCCGCCGTGCAACGCACAGCCGTCGAGATCAGGGACAGCTGAGATCAGGAACGGCAGCGGGCCCGCCAACGGTGACCGGCTCGCAGACAGCGTTAGAGCCGGTGATACCGACCGCAACGCGATCACCGATCTGCAGGTGGTCGGCTGCGCCTCGCCCGACGTCGGCGCTGACCAGGTAGTCGAGTACGTCGAGTCGAACGCCTACCAACGTCGTGGCGCCCTGGAAGGTGACAGAGGTAATGGTGCCCGGCAGCCCGCCATCGGTGAGCGACAGGTCCTCGGGGCGAACCAGCATGCTGACGTGGCTGCCGACGGCGGCGGACGCAGCGCCGGGCGCACCGATGCGCTGCCCCGCCACGGTCACTTCGGACGCGCCGGTGACCTCCGCGTCGAACTCGTTCATGGAGCCGACGAAACGCGCGACGAACGCCGTACTTGGGTTGCGGTAGACCTCTGTTGGCGAGCCGAGTTGCTCGACCCTTCCCTGAGACATCACGCAGATGCGATCGCTAATGGCGAGCGCCTCCTCCTGGTCGTGCGTGACGAACAGAGTGGTGATACCGACTTCGGTCTGGATGCGCCGAATTTCGTCGCGCAGTGTGGTTCGCACCTTCGCGTCCAGCGCGCTCAGCGGCTCGTCGAGGAGCAGCACTCTCGGCTGAACAGCGAGCGCGCGGGCAAGCGCCACGCGTTGCTGCTGACCACCCGACAGCTGGTGTGGATAGCGGTCCGCGAAGGGCAACAACTGCACGAGCTCAAGCATTTCGGCAACGCGAAGATGTCGCTGGGCACCCACGACGCCGCGGGTGCGCAATCCGAACTCGACGTTCTTGGCCACGGTCAAGTTGGGAAACAAGCTGTAACTCTGAAACACCATTCCCATGTTGCGCTTGTGGGCAGGGGTTCGCGTGATATCGCCGCCGGCTACCAGGACCGCGCCGGAGTCGGCAAACTCGAAACCGGCGGCAATTCGAAGTGCCGTTGTCTTTCCGCAACCTGAGGGACCAAGCAGCGTGATCAGTTCGCCGTCACGCACGTCGAGATCCAGACTCTCGAGGGCGACGTTCGCTCCAAACGTTTTGCGGACCGAAATGAAATCGAGTGTGGTCATGATGCGGTGTCCGACGTCATCTTGGTGGCCTTCTCTAGTTGACGGGTAAAGGCGTTGCGCTTGTAGTCGCGCTTTTTGGTGAGCACGCTCACTATCACGAAGAGGCCAATCGTCAGGAGCAGCGCCAGCAGATTCAGGCCGTATCCACCCTGCGGCTCGCGACCGACGAAAGTGGCCTGAAATCGTGGAAGGGTTTCCTTCAGCAGTGTGTCAGCGATCGTGAACTCGCCAATGACCACCGCACCAGTCAGGAAGGAGGCCGAGATGATCGACGTGCGCAAGTTCGGCACGATGACCGTTCGCAGTGTGGTCAGCCAGCCTGCGCCGAGGCTGCGCGAGGCGTCCACCAGCGTTCTCAAGTCAATAGCACGCAGTCCGGCGTCGAGCGACCGGTAGGTAAAGGGCAGCGCCAGCACGACATAGAACGGGATGAGCGAAAAGTCGGAGTTCAGGAACCAGCGAGCATGGGGCTTGATCACGAAAATGCCCGCGACGAGTGCAATCGCCGGGATCATGTACGGCAAGACGGTGAGAAACTCGATGAAGGCACGAGCACGCGGCAACCGCATGTGAACCCAAATCGCCGTCGGCAGCAGCAGGCCGAGCGTCAGCACCACTGTCCCTCCCGCCAGTTGCAGGCTGAGCTTCAGTGCCGGCCAAAAATTTGGATCGGAGAACGCCTTGGTCAGGCCGGACAGCGACCACTTCTTGAACAGTGTGCTGGACCCAAGAAGAATCGTCGGCACGTTCTGCAATGAAAACCGTGCCAGAGTCAACAGCGGCAGCACGAAGAACAGGCCGCTGACCAGCATCACCGTATTCGGCACCAGCCGAGCGAAACGCGCTCGCGGCTTTCCGACAGGGCGCGGCGCCATCACCGTTGGAGCGGTAGGTGGTCCCTCACTGTCAGGCAGCATGTGGATGCCTTGATGGCTCATGATCGCCACCTTTCAGCTCGTCGGCGGGCAACCCAGTAGATCGACATGCACACCACCATGATGATGATCATCCACGCGGCCAACGCGAAGCCGACAGCGTCCTCACCGGCATTGATATCGCCGCCGAGATAGAAGGCGATACGCAACGGAACAATGCTGGACTTTTGAGTGAGGATTCGAGCAGTCGCGTACGCGCTGAACGAGTTCGCGAACAGCAGCAGAAAACCACCCAACAGTGACGGTGCGAGTACCGGCAGCCCAACGCGGCGCCAATACGTCCACGTCGTGCCGCCGAGATTGGCGCATGCCTCGCGCCACGACTGCCTGAGCCCGTCGATGGCGGGCAATGTGATCAGCACCATCAACGGAATGTTGAAGTACGAGTAGACGACGATCAGCCCGGGAACTTCGCCGAGACCAAATGTGCCCCCGTACAGATCCCAGCCCCACGCCTTCAGGACCTTGGTGAGCACACCCTGCCTGCCCAGTAGCGTCAGAAACGCGAAGGCCAGCGGCAGACCACCCATGTTGGCGGCGACACCGCTGAACGACGTCACCAGATTCCGCAACCAGCGAGGTCGCGTCGCAGTCGCGGCGGCGTAGGCCAACAGCGTGCCGATGACGACGCCCGCAAGAGCCGAACCCGCCGAGAAGCGCACCGAGAACCAGAACGCATCAAGGTTCTGCCCGGTGAACGCAGCCCTCATCGAGTCGAACGAAAACTGGCCGTCGCTGTCTTTCAACGCGCCCGAGAACACGCTGATTGCAGGTACGACGAGGAACAACGACAGAAACGCCAAGAAGGGCACCAAGCCCAGCCAAGCCCA
>JAYUCY010000111.1:0-17089 GCA_043740085.1 Ilumatobacteraceae bacterium | reverse complement strand
AGTCATACGACCGCTGGCCCGGCCCCCAGCTTGGGCCGGCATGCTCGAACGGCTCGTCGGCCAACGGCGCGTCACCGATCCACACATTCAGCCAACCTCGGTCGTCGCGCACACTGATCGACGTGCCGTCGGGGAGTGCGCGGGGTTGCTGCACGCACGATGGCGTTGCGGTGGGTTCCGCCGTTGATGCGGTCGACACAACCGGCTGCAACGGATCGACGTTGCCATACTGAATGCGACTCGCATCCCACGCCATGTTCGGCACGTTCCACGCCATCCAGCAGACGGTCCCCATCGCATCCACGAACGGGTCCATGCAGAAGTCAGCGCTGCCATCGTCCAGCCGGCGAGCCCGCCCGGTGGAGAGGTCCACGACATGCACCTCCGCCAACTGGAGCACGAAGACGACGTACCTACCCTCATCACTCACGCACGGACCGCTCGCCGAACGATCGGGGCCGTGGTCGGTGAGCGGGATCGCAACGCCGCCATGAATTGGCTGCTGCCACAGGTTGCCGTCGGTTGCGACGTAGATCACCGACTGCGCGTCGGCAGTGAAGGTCCAGGCTCCGCCACCCATGCCGCGACCGGGCCGCAACGCGGGGCTGACGGCCAGCTGCTCGTCGACTACGTCGCTGAAGCGATGCACGACAAGGCTGGCCACACCGCCAGTGGAGCGGGCGTACGCCAGCAGCGAGCCATCGGGAGCGAGCCGCGGTTCTGTGAGATCGCTGCCCCCGATACACCGCTCTGCCGCGATCGGTTCCATGTCGGTCACTCTAGAACTGTCACCCACGGCTCCGCCGGCCACAGCCCGTGTGCGACGGGCCGCTGGTACACCGACAACCATAGAAACCTTCGCCAGGCACTACGGTGGAGGGTGATGATCGCCAACTCGCAGAAGCCAGACCGCAACCTCGCTCTCGAGCTGGTGCGTGTCACCGAGTCCGCTGCACTCGCCGCCTCGCGGTGGGTGGGCCGCGGTGACAAGAACGGAGCCGATGGCGCCGCTGTCGATGCCATGCGTACCGTGCTGGCCACGGTGCCCATGGACGGCATCGTCGTCATCGGCGAGGGTGAGAAGGACGAAGCCCCGATGCTCTTCAACGGCGAACGCGTCGGTGACGGCACGGCGCCGCTCACCGACGTCGCTGTTGATCCAATCGACGGCACCACGCTGACCGCGTACGGCCGAGCCAATGCCATCGCCGTCATCGCCGTTGGCGAACGCGGCACCATGTTCAACCCCGGTCCGTGCGTGTACATGCACAAGATCGCCGTCGGCCCCGAGGCCGCCGGCAGCATCGACATCACCGCCACCCCCACCCAAAACCTGCGCTGGATTGCGAAGGCGAAGGGCGAGGCCGTGCGCGACCTGACGGTGGTCATCCTCGACCGCCCTCGCCACGAAGAGCTGATCGCGGAAGTGCGCAGTACCGGCGCCCGCGTGAAACTGATCGGCGACGGCGACATCTTCGGTGCCATCGCCACCGGCTGGCCCGACGCCGGCGTCGACGTCTTGATCGGTATCGGCGGCACCCCCGAAGGCGTGATCTC
Source organism: Ilumatobacteraceae bacterium (assembly GCA_043740085.1). Lineage (GTDB taxonomy): Bacteria > Actinomycetota > Acidimicrobiia > Acidimicrobiales > Ilumatobacteraceae > UBA668. The sequence goes on along the minus strand of JAYUCY010000111.1, from coordinate 15,532 downwards.
CGCCGCTGCGCTGAAGGGCATGGGCGGCGAGATTCAGGGCATGCTCGCGCCGCGCACTGATGAGGAGCGCGACGCAGCGATTGCCGCCGGCTACGACCTGTCACGCGTACTGCACACCGACGATCTGGTACAGGGCGACAACTGCTTCTTCGCCGCCACCGGCATCACCGATGGCGAGCTGATGCGCGGCGTGCGGTACGAGCACGGCGGTGCCCGTACGCAGAGCCTCGTGATGCGCTCGCGCAGCGGCACGGTCCGCATGATCGACGCCCGTCACCGCATCGACAAGCTCGCCTCCTTCGCCTCCGTCGAGTACTAAGCGAGGTACTCAGCCGCGCTGGACGAGGCTGCTGAGGCGGCGGGTGAGACCCCGCGGCATGATGCTGACGCCGGCGACCATCCCCTTGTACATCGCTCCAGGGATGGACAGGGCTTTGCCCTTCGCCACATCTTCGAGGCCCGTCGTGGCCACAACGGTGGGCTCCAGCCATGCAAATGACGGATAGTCGGTGGCGTAGCTCTCGGTGCTGCTGACGCTTTGGAACTCGGTTCGGGTCAGACCGGGGCACAGAGCCGTCACGTGAACGCCGGTGCCGCGAACTTCCTCGTGCAGGCTCTCGGTCAGGCTGGTCACGTACGCCTTGGTGGCGGCGTAGACCGCCAGCTTCGGAGCCGGCTGGAAACTGACCACGCTGCTCACGTTCAGCAGGTAGCCGCGACCACGAGGCACCATCGCACCAAGTGCTGCCCGGCTGAGCCGCGTGAGAGCAGCGACGTTCAGCTGCACCTCGGCGTCCAACCGATCTGCATCGAGCTCGTGGAACTCGCCGGAGGTGCCGAAACCTGCATTGTTGACGACCAGGTCGATAGGTGCAGCCTCGTCCGCGACACGCGCCACGACCGTGGCCAGCCCGTCGGGCGAACCCAGATCGGCCGCCACCACCTCGATGCACGCAAACCGATCAGCGAGCTGCTGCAACCGGTCTACTCGTCGGGCAACAACGACCGTCGGGATGCCGGCGGCGCCCAACAGCTCGGCCATCGCCTCACCAATCCCGCTCGACGCGCCGGTGACCAGTGCAGAGGTGAACGGAAACAAAGCCATAGCCCAAGGCTAGGCCCGCACTCGTGGAGCGGACGACGAGTTAGTGCTGGCCTTGGGAAGTACCGGCCACGCCACCGGAGGCGGACAGGCGGGCGTGCGCTCGGCTGAGTGCTGCGACAGCTTCGGCGTCTTGCTCGTGACGCAGGCGCTCCTCAGCAGCTTCCTTCGCCCTCAGGGCACGGGGGCGGTCGACCTGCTCACCCAGCTCGGCAGTGTCGCTGATAATACTGACCGTGTTGCTGCTGACCTGCACAAAGCCGCCGTGAACAGCGACATCGAGCACGTTGCCATCGGCAAGCGTGATGCGCGTGTGGTTCTCCACCAGCGCACCAAGGAACGGCGCATGTCCTGGCAGGAACGCGATCTCGCCGCCACCAAGGGTGCGGGTGATGACCTGTGTGGCCTCGCCGGAGAAGATGACCTTCTCTGGCGACACCAGCTCGACCTGCATGGTGGCCATGGTCAGGCTGTGCCTTCGTGCAGCGCCTTGGCCTTGGCCAACACCTGCTCGACACCGCCGACGTTCAAGAACGCCTGCTCGGGCACTTCGTCCAGCTCACCGTTGACGATGGCTTCGAAGCTCTCCACCGTCTCGGCCACGGGCACGGTCTCGCCGGACACGCCGGTGAAGACTTCGGCCACGTAGAACGGCTGGCTGAGGAAGCGCTGCACCTTGCGGGCACGCGACACGGTGAGGCGGTCTTCTTCCGACAACTCATCAAGACCGAGGATGGCGATGATGTCTTGCAGTTCCTTGTAGCGCTGCAAGATCTCCTGCACGCGGCGGGCCACGTCGTAGTGACGCTGACCGACAACCTCGGGCTGCAGGATGGTGGAGGTGCTGGCCAACGGGTCCACGGCCGGGTAGATGCCCAACGAGGCGATCTGACGGCTGAGCTCGGTGGTGGCATCGAGGAAGGTGAATGTCGTGAACGGGGCCGGGTCGGTGTAGTCGTCAGCGGGCACGTACACGGCCTGCAGCGAGGTGATGGCCCGACCGCGGGTGGAGGTGATGCGCTCCTGCAACTGGCCCATCTCGTCGGCCAACGTTGGCTGGTAGCCCACGGCGGAGGGCATACGCCCGAGCAGGGTGGACACTTCCGAACCTGCCTGCACGAAGCGGAAGATGTTGTCGACGAACAGCAACACGTCTTGGTTCTGAACATCGCGGAAGTACTCGGCCATGGTGAGCGCCGAGAGCGCAACGCGCAGACGGACGCCCGGTGGCTCGTCCATCTGGCCGAACACCAACGCTGCCTTCTCGAAGACTCCCGACTCGGTCATTTCGATCATGAGGTCGGTGCCCTCACGGGTGCGCTCGCCCACACCGGCGAACACCGACACGCCACCGTGGTTCTGCGCCACGCGGCGGATCATCTCGGTGATGAGCACGGTCTTGCCCACACCGGCGCCGCCGAACAAGCCGATCTTGCCACCGGCGACATACGGGGTGAGGAGGTCGATGACCTTGATGCCGGTCTCGAACAGGCGGGTTGAGGGCTCCAAGGCAGCGAAGTCGGGAGCCGGGCGGTGGATCTCCCACCGCTCTACGTCGGCGAAGTCGGCGTTGTCGGCATCGAGCACGTCGCCCCACACGTTCCACACGTGACCCAGGGTGCGGTCGCCCACGGGGACGCTGATTCCACGGCCGGTGTTACGTACCGGAGTACCGCGTGTGAGGCCGTCGGTGGGCTTCATGCACACGGCGCGCACTCGGCTGTTGCCCAGTTGCTGCGCCACTTCGGCCAAAACGGTGACCTTTTGGCCGTCGACGGTGACGGTGAACTCGAGCGCGTTGTTCAGCTCGGGCAGCGAGCCCGGCTGGAACTCGACGTCGATGACGGGGCCGGCAATACCGACAACGCGGCCGTCTTTGCGTTCCGTTCCTGAATCTTGAATGAGAGTCATCTGGGTTCCTTGCTCAGTTTTCGTTCTTCTGGGCGCCAACGGCAGCCGCCGTTGCCGTTGCGGACAGGAAACCGTTGGCGAACGCATGGTCGTCGCCGACGGGGCCGAGGTCGATGATGCGCACCTTCTTGGCACCGCCGCCGAGCGCCTCGGCGCCACTGACGATCTCCATGATCTCGGTGGTGATGGAGTCCTGGCGAGCGCGGTTCATGATGCGGCTGAGGTTCTTGATGAGTTCCTCGGCGTTGTCGGTTGCGCTCTTCATGGCACGCTGTCGAAAGGCGTGCTCGCTGGCGGCGGCGTTCAACATGGCGGCGTAGATACGAGCCTCGATGTAGCGCGGAAGCAGCGAGTCGAGAATGGTGGTGGGATCCGGTTCGAACTCGAAGTCGGCGGCAGCACCACTGGTATCGGCACCCTTGCCGTCGCCCCCTGCCAACGCGGCTTGCTCCAACGGAATGAGCGGACGACGAACCAGCTCCTGCGAGCCTGCCGAGATGAAGCGGGTGTACACGAGCTCGATTCGGTCTACCTCACCGCTCTCATACAGCTCGAGGACGTACTGGCCGACACGCTTCGCATCGGCATAGGTGGGCTGGTCGCTGAAGCCTCCGAAGGCGTGCGCGATCTTGTAGCCACGGAAACGGAAATAGCCCTCGGCCTTACGCCCACAGGGAATGATCCGATAGTCCTTGCCGGCGAGCACGTCGGCCTTGATCTCGCCCTCGGTGGCGCGTTGCACACCTGCGTTGTAGCCGCCGCACAGGCCGCGATCGGCGGTGATCGCAACGTACGCAGTCGTGCGGACTTCGCGCGCCGCCAACAATGGCGACTGCGAGGCTCCACCGGCAGCAGCCAGATCCTTGACGACTTCGGTGATCTGCTCGCTGTAGGGCACAGCGGCGATCACGCGCTGCTGTGCCTTCACGATGCGAGAGGCGGCAATCAACTCCATTGCGCGGGTGATCTTCTTGGTCGCCTGCACGCTGCGAATACGCCCCCTCAGGATGCGCTCTTGACCGCCGGCCATCAGCGATGTCCTCGTCGGTCGGGCTCGTGGCGGTCGTCGCCAAGGGACAGGTCGTAACGACCATTGCCCGTGGCGTGAGCCCTCGAAGTGGATTCCGCGATCATTACGATTACTCCGTTGCCAACGTCTTCGAACTGTGGGCTTCGCCGACTTCTCCGGCGTCGGTGGCGGTGACATCGACAGCATTGGCTGCAGCGTTGGCAGCGACTTCGGCCACGAACTGATCCTTGTATGCCGCGACCAGCTCCGCCAGTTCGGCGGGAACGTCGGCCTTCGGGTTCGAACGCATGCCGGCAAGCAGGCCACCCTGCGTGGACCGCATGTGTTCCAGCAAGCTGGCCTCGAAGATCCTGACCTGGTTGACGGGCAGGCTGTCGAGGTAACCCTTGGTACCGGCGAACACGACGACGATCTGTTCCTCGACTGGCATCGGGCTGTTGAGCGGCTGCTTGAGCAGCTCTACCAACCTGTAACCACGCTCCAGCTGCGCCTTGGAAATGGCGTCGAGCTCGGAGCCGAAGGTTGCAAACGCCTCCAGCTCGCGGAACTGTGCAAGGTCCAGCTTCAGCGTTCCCGAGACGCTCTTCATCGCCTTGATCTGCGCTGCGCCACCCACGCGACTGACGGAGATACCGACGTCGACGGCCGGGCGGACACCACTCTTGAACAGGTTGTCCTGCAGGTAGACCTGACCATCGGTGATGGAGATCACGTTGGTGGGAATGTATGCCGACACGTCGCCAGCCTTGGTCTCGATGACCGGCAGAGCTGTGAGCGAACCGGCGCCACGGTCGTCGCTGAGCTTGGCAGCTCGTTCGAGGAGCCGACTGTGGAGGTAGAAGACGTCGCCGGGGTATGCCTCGCGACCCGGTGGCCGGCGCAGCAACAAGGACACCTGGCGGTAGGCCTCGGCCTGCTTGGACAGGTCGTCATAGACGATGAGGGCGTGCTCGCCGTTTTCCATCCAGTGCTGACCCATGGCGCAGCCACCGTAGGGAGCAAGGTACTTGAAGGCGGCTGTATCGCTGGCCGGTGCGGCCACGACAACAGTGTATTCGAGCGCTCCGTACTTGCGCAGCGTCTCGACGGTCTGGGCGACGGTGGAGCCCTTTTGCCCGATGGCGACGTAAATGCACTTCACGCCCAGGCCACGCTGGTTGATAATGGCGTCGATGGCGACAGTGGTCTTGCCGGTCTTGCGGTCGCCGATGATGAGCTGGCGCTGACCGCGGCCGATGGGCGTCATCGCGTCGATGGACTTGATGCCGGTCTGCAGCGGTTCGTGCACGGGCTTGCGGCCCATGATGCCCGGCGCTTGGATCTCGACACGACGTTGGATGCCGCCGACGATGTCGCCCTTGCCGTCGATGGGCTGCCCGAGAGCGTTGACCACCCGTCCGAGCATGGCGTCGCCAACGGGGACGGAGAGGATGCGACCAGTGGCCTTGACGGTCTGGCCCTCCTCGATCCCGAAGCCCTCGCCGAGGACGACGGCGCCGATGGACGCTTCATCCAGGTTGAGGGCGAGGCCGATGGTGCCGTCCTCGAACTCGAGTAGTTCGTTGACGCCGCAGTCGGGGAGACCACTGATGCGCGCGATACCGTCGCCCACTTCGGTGACGCGGCCGACGGTGCGGGCCTCGAGTGACGGCACGAAGCCGTCGAGGTTTTTCTTCAGCGCCTCGGCGATGTCGCCGGGACTCAGGGTGAGCTCTGCCATTTCGTAGTTCTCCTACAGCCGGGACTTCAACTGATCGATGCGAGTGCGGACGCTGCCATCGATGACGGTGTCGCCGATGGTTGCCACGATGCCGCCGAGTACCGACGGGTCGATGATGACTTTCACGCTCACCTGCTTGCCAGTGGCGTTGGCAAGGGCGGCGGCAAGGCGGTTTTGCTGATCGGCAGTGAGGGCCACGGCCGAACGAACCTGTGCGACTTCCAGGTTCTTCGACGCCGATGCCCGCAGGACCAGCTTGTCGATGATGGCCGGCAGGTCGCGGCCGCGGCCTGACCCAACCACCATCGAGACGAGTTGGGTGGTGGTGACAGATACCTTACCACCGAGCAGGTCCTCCACGATGGCCTGACGCTTCGCCACTGGAATCTGCTCGTCGGTGAGCGCCGAGCGAAGAGTGTCGCTGCCCTCGTAACTGCGAGCAAAGCGGAACAGCTCGTCCTCCACCTCGTCGAGGGTTCCCTCGGCTCTGGCGACCTCGAACATGGCCCGTGCATACCCCTCGACGCGTTGTTCGCTCATCGTGTGGCTCCGACTCTGGCGATGAAGCTCTCGATGAGCTCCTGATGGGTAGCGTCGTCGAGCGAACCGGTGACCACGTGGTCGACGGCGGCGCTGGACAACCGGGCGATTTCAGCGCGCATTTCGTCGCCGACGCGGTGTTGCGCGGCGACGCCATCGGCGGCGGCCTTGGCGTCGAGGTCGGCGAGTTCCTGCTGGAGGCGGGCGCGGCCGTCTTCGAGTACTGCAGCCGCCTGGCTGTCTGCGGCGGCGAGGATGCGAGCGCGCTCGGCCTCGATGTCGCCCTTGGTCTCGCGGATGCCGGCAGCGTCGGACTGCGCCGAGCTGCGTGCGGCTTCGCCGGCGTCGAGTTCGGCCTGGATCTTCTCCGTACGAGCCGCCATGGCCTTCTTGACGAGTGGCCCGGCCTTCCAGAACAGCAGGCCGAAGATAATGACCGAGGCGGTGGCACCGAAGAGCAGCTCGTATCCCTCCGGTAAGACCGCCGAATGGGTCTGCGTCGGGTCCTTGACGCGGAGCAGGTCGAGGGCGTTCACTTTCCAACTCCCATCAGGCCGGCGACTACGGCGTCGACGCTGCCGGGGTCCGGGCGATGCCCGGTGGCGAGTTCGGCGGCACGACCGCTGACGTCGGCCACTGCTGCCCGAATGTGCTGAGCTGCCGCCGCCCGCGCAGCGTCGTTGGCGGCGACCATCTCGCCGCGCTGAGCCGCGATACGGGAGCCGACTTCGGCCAGCGCCGAACTGCGCTCTGTCTCCAACGTCTGACGGGCCGCCTCTAGGCGCTTGGCCGCTTGCGCCTTCACCGACGCCAGGTCGGCCTCGTAGGCGGCGAGCTCCGCAGTGGCTTCGTCACGCATCGACGAGGCAGACTGATGATCGTTGCGGATCTTTTCGTAGCGGGCGTCCATGCCCTTCTTGAGGCGTGGGAAGAGAATTGTCTGCATCAGGACGAACAGCACGATGAACGCGCCACCACCCCAGATGAGCTCCTTGACCTCAGGCGCAATCGGGCTGGGACCTTTGTCCTCCGCCTCGGTCGTTGATGCCACCAATTGACTCGGCAGCGCGACCACGACGTTGCCCGCACCTGTCAGCGTGACAGTGACGGCAAACATTCGTTCTCCTTACAGACCGAGAAGGATGAAGACCACGAAGCCGATGAGGGCCAGGGCTTCGGTGAAGGCGATGCCGAGGAACATGGTGGTTCGTACCATGCCGGCAGCCTCTGGCTGGCGAGCCATTGCCTCGATGGCCTTACCGACGACGTAACCGATGCCGATACCCGGCCCGATCGCGGCGAGGCCGTAGGCAAACCCGGCACCGATGGCAGCATTGGCTGCCTTGGTCTCGTCGGGAGTGAGGGGGACTGCGGTCAGAACGTGTGCGATTGCTTCCATTTTGTTGGGATTCTCCTGGTGAGGCGGTGGATGGGAGACGGTGAATCAGTGTTCGGGGTGTTGTGCCGAGCTGATGAACACTGCAGTGAGAATTGTGAAGATGTAGGCCTGCAGTAAGCCGACGAGCACTTCGAATGCGGTGAGGAACAACAGCATGAAGAAGGGAAGGATGGTCATCGGCCGCAACAACCACTCCTTCGTCTCTGCGAAAAGCAGGGCGTTGCTGAGGAAGGCGAAGGTGATGAGCAGCATGTGGCCCGCCAGCATGTTGGCGAAAAGTCGAACGGCCAGCGAGAAGGGGCGAAGCACGATGTTGGAGAGCAATTCGATGACGCCCACCAGCGGACGCATCGCAACCGGAACGCCGTGCGGCCACGCCATCCCGGTGATGTACTTGATTCCGTTGTGCTTGAAGCCGACGGCATTGTAGACCACCCACACGGTGAGTGCGAGGAACAGGGGGATGGCCATGCGGGCGGTGGCCGGCATCTGGAACACCGGAATGATGCCCGGCAGGTTGCACAGATAGACGAACACGAACAGCGAGAGCAGGAACGGCGTCCAGCCAAGCCCCTCCTTGCCCATGGTTTGCATGACGATGTCGTTCTCGATGAACTCGACGCTGCGCTCGGCGACGTTGCGGACACCCTTCGGAGCCAGCAACGGATCCTTACGGCCGGCCAGCAGGAACACGACTACCACGATGAGCGTGGCCAGCACCGCGATGAGACCGACCTTGTTGAAACCGCTGACGAGGTCGCGCCAACGAATCAGTTCGTTGATCGGTGGGAATTTCAAAGCGAGCATTTCGTGCAAACCTTCCGTTCAGTGTCGCGAGGCGGGCTTGAGGCCTGGGTAAGCAAGCGAGAGCGAGAGGTATTTCAGCTCCCACAGCAGCAAACCAAGATGAGTGACGATTATGGACGATCCGAGGGCAGGTCGCGAAATCCAACCGGCATCCTTGACCAAGTACACGGCAAGAAAGATGAGACCGAGCCGCAGCAGGTAACCGAAGAGCACCGCCACCATCATCGCCCCGAGACCGATACGCGCTGACCCGGCGATGAGGCCCGACGCGAGGGCGAAGTTCGACAGCACGAGCCCGATGGAGTACGCGCTCGACCAGGCACCGTCGGCGCCCCAGATGAGACCGCACACGGCCACCAGGACCGGCGACACAATCAGGCCGCGGCGAACCAGGTCATTCGAGACACTGACTTCCGGAGCCGGGCCCTCGAGCGGGGTGGAGAACGACATCCCTGACGGATTCATCGCACACCCTGCCCGTCGCGCTTTTGCTGACGCTGCGCCTCGAGGGTCTTCATCGTGGCCTCGTACTCGTACCACATGCGCACGAATTGGCCGATCAAGGCCAGCATCACCAGGGCGATCATGAACAGCGGCCGGGTGCCCAGCACACTGTCAAGCGCGAAGCCGGCGCCCAGGAAGACAAGTGTGACCAGGGCCAGGTCGATGCCGCGGCCTAGGTTGTCGTTGGGGTTGACGGGCTTCTTGGGAACGAGCTTCACGATTCGGTGTTTTTCCTCGGGCGCTATCCGGCTCGGGAATGAGCTTGTGAACGCGCACACAATGTAGTCGATCGCGCGACCCCTCGTGCAAACCTGACAAAGATCAGGCGGACTACTCCCGGCGACGGCGGATCTGCGGGTGCAAAACGGTGTACAGCAACAGTCCCAACATGGCCGCGCCGATCGCAATGTAACTGGTGCCGCTGCCGGTGAACACTGGGTACAGCACGAACGTGGACAGCAGTGCAGTCCACGCCCAAAGAATCAGCACACTGCGGCGCTGGCCGTGACCCATTTCCATCAAACGATGATGAAGGTGGCCTTTGTCCGCTGATGCCACGCCCTGGCGGCGAGCGGAGCGACGGACGATCGCAAACAGCGTGTCGAGGATGGGCACACCAAGAATGATGAGCGGGATGAACAGCGGGGCGATGAAGAAGTACGTCTGACCCACGAACTTCTGGTCGTTCGGGTCGGCGCGGCCACCGACGACGCTGGTGCTGACGGCCATCAGCAAACCCAACAACAGCGCGCCGCCATCACCCATGAAAATGCGCGCCGGATTGAAGTTGTGCGGCAGGAAGCCGAGGCAGATGCCGACAGCAAGGATGGCGACCAGCGACCCGATGTTGGGCTGCGTGATCATGCCCGGAATGTCGGCCAGGTGCTGGCTGTACAGGAAGAAGGCGCCAGCACCGATGGCGACGATGCCCGCGGCCAAGCCATCGAGCCCGTCGATCAGGTTGATCGCATTCGTCATACCTAACAGCCACACGACGGTGACCAGCTGCGCCCAATCGCTGCTCAGAATGAGGACGCCCACAAACGGCACTCGGAAGTAGTACATCTGGACGCCGTAGTAGACGAGGATTGCTCCGACGGCGATGGTGCCCATCACCTTTGCCGGCGCCGAGATCTCACGAATGTCGTCGATGAAGCCGATCAGAAAGATGGCGGTGGCAGCAAACAGCACACCGCGGGGTTCGGAGAAGTTCGCGTACAACGGGTCGAAGACATCCATCAGCCGCGACGCGGCAAACGCAACAATGAAGCCCACGAACATTGCGATGCCACCTACGTCGGGCGTCGCAACCTTGTGCACGCGTCGGTCGTCGGGCTCGACAACCCACCCCATTCGCTTCGCGACCTTGCCGACAATCGGCGTTGCCACGAATGTCACCACCGCGGCGATGGCGCCGATCAGCAGATACGCGCCAGTACCTGGCATCACGGACGCCGAAGCCGGGGGTCGTGCGCTTCGAAACCTTGATGCCCGAACCAGCCGGCCGCCACCAGCGCAAGCAGCGAGTAGACCGGAACGGACGGCGACTTGCTCATCGCATGGCGCACCACCACGACCACCCAATCGAGGTAGGGCGCGAGGGGAATGTGCAGCGCGTCGTCATTGTCGCTGAACAGCTTCACCAGCAGATGACGCTCGACGTAGAACATGGCAATGATGAGAGTTGCGGCCGTGATTGCCACCGTGAGCGCGGCCGCCCGGCGACCCGGACGACGCATACCGGCATAGACGCCATAGGCAACGACCACCCCGAACAGCGGAATCAGGTATGCCTGCGTCGAGTTCGTACCGATCACGATCAGAAACCAGGCCAGGCCTGCGAGCAGGCCAGCACAGACGCCGAACAACACGCCCCGGCGCAATAAGCGCGCGGGTTGAGGGTTGTCAGCGACATTGCTCACGAGCGATCACTGTAGCGATCAGGTGTACGCGGGGAACCGCGCACACAGCGCAGCCACTTCGGCCTTGGCCGCCATGACGGCGGCGGGGTCGGCGCGATGGCGAAGAATCCGGGCGATCAGTTCCGCAATCACCGCCATCTCCGGCTCCTTCATTCCCTGCGTGGTGACCGACGGGGTGCCGATGCGCACACCACTGGTCACGAACGGGCTGCGCGGGTCGTCGGGAATGGTGTTCTTGTTGAGCGTGACACCACCCTCGTCGAGAACAGCCTGCGCTTCCTTGCCGGTGAGTTCAGCATCAAACGGACGCAGATCGACCACCATCAAGTGACTGTCGGTGCCACCGCTGACCAGACGGAAACCCTGGCGCACCAAAGCCTCGGCAAGCACGCTGGCGTTCTTCACGATCTGCTGCGCGTAGTCCTTGAACTCGGGTTGCATGGCTTCATAAAAGGCGATGGCCTTGCCAGCAATGACATGCTCGAGCGGGCCGCCCTGCCAACCGGGGAAGACGGCTTTGTCGATGGCGGCGCCGTACTCGGCTTTGCTGAGAATGCAGCCACCGCGCGGTCCGCGCAGCGTTTTGTGCGTGGTGAAGGTGACGATGTCCGCGTACGGCACCGGGTTGGCGTGGGCGCCACCGGCGATCAGGCCAGCCAGGTGGGCCGCGTCGAACATGAACATCGCGCCGACCTCATCGGCAATCGCTTTGAACGCAGCCGGGTCGAGACGGCGCGGGTAGCTGGTGGTACCCGCGACGATGAGCTTCGGCCGGTGCTGCATCGCGAGGTCGCGCACCTCGTTCATATCGATGCGTTCCTCCCCCTTTGTCACCTTGTAGGGCACGAAGCGGTAGAGCTTGCCGCTGGCGTTGACGGGCGAACCGTGAGTGAGGTGGCCGCCATGGTCGAGGCTGAGGCCCAGCACGGTGTCGCCCGGCTGCAGGACGGCTTGATAGGCGCACATGTTGGCGTTGGCACCACTGTGCGGCTGCACGTTGGCGTGCTCGGCGCCGAACAGTTCCTTGACTCGCGAAATGGCCAGCGACTCGATTTCGTCGATGATTGCGTTGCCGCCGTAGTAACGCTTGCCCGGCAGACCTTCTGCGTACTTGTTGGTCAGGGCGCTGCCGACCGCGCGCATGACAGCAGGTGAGGTGAAGTTCTCGCTGGCGATGAGCTGCAGACCGGTGCACTGACGCTGCACCTCGGCGTCGATGAGGTCGAAGATGACCGTGTCGGGCTTGGTATCGCTGGGGAACGGCATGTCAGAACTCCGGATTGTCGTGGTCGTTGGCGTAGTTGATCGCGCGTGCGGTTTCGTCGCGCTCGATCTGCATCAGTTGCTCGACACGGCGCAGGTGACGGCCGCCTTCGAACGGGGTAGTGAGAAACAGTTGGAGGATTTCCTCGGCGAGGCCCGTGCCCACCACACGGCCACCGATGCTGAGTACGTTGGCATCGTTGTGTTGTCGAGCCATACGCGCCGTGTAGAGGTCGTTGCAGAGCGCAGCGCGCACGCCGTGCACCTTGTTGGCGGCTAGCTGTTCACCCTGGCCGCTGCCGCCGATGACGATGCCGAACAGTGCATTGCCGTCGCGCACCGTGCGACCGACCGACGCACAGATGGCGGGGTAGTCAACGGCCGCGGTGCTGTACGTGCCGTGATCGAGCACATCGTGCCCGCCAGCCTGCAGCACGCCGATGAGGTGCTGCTTCAGTTCAAACCCGGCGTGATCCGAGCCGATCGCGATCAGAGACATCGGGGCGAGTGTAGGTGACACCACCGCTGCGACCCCAGCCCTGTCTCGCGTAACGCCCGCGTGTGTGCACTTCCGCTCGCCTGGCGAGCAAAAGTGCACAGACGCGGAACACGGAGCCAGTTCGCTGCCGGCGTGGCCCACTTCCTACCCTGGCGGCATGACGCTTGACCCTCGTACGCCCGTCCTCATCGGCGCCGGCCAATTCGTTCACCGTGCCACTGGACTGGATGACGCGCTCGACGCCTCGGCGATGATGTGCGAGGCCATTCGCTCGGCGGCTGCCGACGCGGGTCTCGCGGAAGTTCCGAACCCTGATTCGGTGAGGGTGGTCGGGCTGCTCAGCTGGAAGTACGGCGACCCGGCGTGGGTAGTGGCGAACCAACTGGGCCTGACCCCACGCGAGACCGCTGCCACCACGATGGGCGGCAACAGTCCACAGACGTTGGTCAACGGCACGGCGATGGAGATCCAGCGCGGCGAGCTGGACCTCGCGATTCTGTGCGGCGGCGAGGCGTGGCGCACACGCATGCGCGCCCGCAAGGCCGGCGTAGAGCTGGACTGGCCAACGTCGTCTCCCGACCAGATGCCGCGCCTGCTGGGCGAGGACCTGGAGATGAATCACCCGAGCGAACGCGCCCGCCGCATCGTGATGCCCGTGCAGGTGTACCCAATGTTCGAGACTGCGGTTCGCGCTGCTGCCGGCCGCACCGTCGAGGAACAGCAAACACTGAGCAGCGAGCTGTACGCGAAGTTCAGCGAGGTCGCGGCGGCGAATCCGTACGCCTGGATCCGTGACGCCAAGACGGCCGAGGAGATTCGCACCCCGTCGGCAACGAACCGCATGATCGGCTTCCCCTACCCGAAATACATGAACTCGAACAACGACGTCGACATGGGTGCCGCACTCATCATGTGCAGCGTCGAGAAGGCGGAAGCCCTCGGCGTTCCTCGCGACCGTTGGGTGTTCCCGCATTCCGGCACGGACTGTCACGAGCACAACTTCATCAGTAACCGGTGGAGCTTCGCGGCGACGCCCGCTGTGGAACTGGGCGGCCGACGAGCACTCGAGCTGGCTGGCGTGGGCATCGACGACATCGAGATCATCGACCTCTACTCATGCTTTCCATCCGCGGTGCAACTTGGCGCGCAGAGCCTGGGCATCTCGCTGGATCGTCAGGTCACCCGCACCGGCGGGCTCGCATTCGCCGGCGGCCCGTGGAACAACTACGTGATGCACGCGATCGCCACCGTGATGAACGACCTACGCGACCGGCCCGGCGCCAAGGGGTTGGTGTGGGCCAACGGCGGATACGCCACCAAGCATTCGTTCGGGATATACAGCACCACTCCCCCGGTGTCGTTCCAGCATGCGTACCCGCAGGACGAAGTCGACGCGATGCCGCGCCGCGAGCTGGCCGAGCCCGCCGATGCGCAAGGCACCGCCACGATTGAGGCCTACACCGTAATGTTCTCGCGCGACGGCGAGCCCGAGACAGCGTTGGCCGCCTGCCTGTTGGCTGACGGTCGCCGCGCATGGGGTACATCCTCCGACGCACCGCTCGCGGCAGCGATGTGCGAAGGCGAATGGGTTGGCCGTACTGCCGAACTCGATGCAGAGGGCACGCTGTTGGTGTGACGACACACACCGTGTAACGACACACACCGTGTAACGAGTAACGACACACACCGTGTAACGACACACATCGCCTGACGATGGTGGCAAGCTCTGCGGATATGTCGCCCACACCCCTGTCCGTCATTGTCGATTGTGATCCTGGTCACGACGATGCCATCGCCATCCTCGTCGCCGCCCGGCACACCAACCTGCTCGGCATCACCACCGTTGCGGGAAACGCTCCCCTCGACTCCACAACGCGCAACGCCATCATCGTGCGCGATTTGTTGCAGCTGGACTGCCCTGTCCACTCCGGTGCCAACCGTCCACTGACTCGCCCACCACGTCATGCCGACTACGTGCACGGCGAAAGCGGCATGGACGGCGCCGACCTGCCCGAGCCCAGCGGCCCGCCGACCAGCCACGACGCCGTCGGCTTCATCATCGACACCTGTCGCGCACAGGAGGGAATCTGGCTGATACCTACCGGCCCGCTGACCAACATCGCGCTCGCGCTCCGCGCCGCACCGGACCTGGCCAGTCGCATCGGCGGCATCTCGCTGATGGGCGGCGGCACCTTCGGAAACCGTACCGCCGCTGCGGAGTTCAACCTTTGGTGCGACCCGGAGGCGGCCCACATGGTTTTCTCTTACGGCGGCCCGTTGATCATGTCCGGCCTCGATGTGACACATCAGTTCCAAGCGGTTCCGGCGCGCATCGACATGATCCGAGCGCTGCCGGGTCGGTTGGCCGCCGTGCTGGCCGATCTGTTCGAGTTCTTCAGCGGCACCTATACCACTCGCCATCACCACATACTCGGGGCGCCCGTACACGACCCGATTGCGGTACTGGCACTCACCCATCCGCAGCTGATCGAGCGCAAGTTGGCGCACGTGCAAATCGAGACCCAGGGCCGACTCACGGCGGGTATGACCGTCATCGACCAACGTGACCTGCGGGAAGTCCTCGACGCCAACTGCGACTGGATCACCGGCATCAACGCCGACGCCGCCTGGCAAGTGGTCGTCGAAGCCGTCGCCTCCTCCTCGACCTCACGTCCGACTCGAGGGTTTCAACCCCTCCCCAGGTCACCGAAACCCTCCGTTGGGAACTCGCGGGGCTCCGACTAGCTCGACGTTGAGGGGGCGCCCCTACGCTGCGCAGCATGCGCGCAGTCGTGATGGGCGCGTGCATGCAGGAGGACCGCATTCATCCGCTGT
>JAYUCY010000110.1:0-7564 GCA_043740085.1 Ilumatobacteraceae bacterium | reverse complement strand
CCACCATGCACGGCGGCGGCATCAGCGGTCAGGCCGGCGCACTGCGCATGGCTATCGCTCGTGCGCTCGTCGAGCTCGACCCCGAAGCCCGTCCGGCGCTGAAGAAGGCCGGCCTGCTCACTCGCGACCCCCGTCGCAAGGAGAGCAAGAAGTACGGTCTTGTCAAGGCCCGTAAGGCCAAGCAGTACACCAAGCGCTGATCCTGTCAGCAGCTGCGTTCGTGTCACAGCGCCTCAGCCGTCCGTTCGCGGGCCCGGCTGTAGGCGCTGTGCCCGTTGTACGTAGCGGCTGTCAGTTCCAGGTCGTGACACGAAGCCGGGAAAAGGGCGCGCGATGAGTCTCAAGTTCGGCACTGACGGGGTGCGCGCCGAGGCATTCACCGTCCTCACCACTCAGTACGTGGCCGCGCTCGCCAACGCTGCGGCGCAGGTACTCGGTGGCGGGCCGTGGCTGATTGGTCGCGACACCCGCGAGTCAGGCCCGGCGCTGGAAGCGGCCGTCGCCGCTGGCCTTGCGGCCGCCGGCGCGCAACCGATCTCGGTGGGCGTCGTCCCTACTCCGGCCTTGGCGTGGCTGTCGGCGCAACGCGGGTTGCCGGCGGCGATGATCACCGCGTCGCACAACCCGTGGCAGGACAATGGGGTGAAGTTCTTCGGGGCCGGCGGGCTGAAACTGTCAGACGGCGTTGAGCGAGCTATCGAGTCGCTGCTGGAGCGCGGTGGCGTGGTGCCTCACAACGTGGTGCCGTCCCACTCCGACGCGCTCGGCACCTACGTAGCCCACATGGTGTCGTTGGGTGGCCCGTTGCATGGGTTGAAGGTGGTGCTCGATTGCGCCAACGGCGCGATGTGCGTGGCGGCGCCGGCCGTGTTCCGTGCGCTCGGCGCCGACGTGGTGGTCATCCACGATTCGCCCAACGGTCGCAACATCAATGATCACTGCGGTGCAACACATGTGCAGTCGTTGGCGGCCGCAGTCGTTGCCGAGGGCGCGTCGGTGGGCCTCGCGTTCGATGGCGATGGCGATCGTGTGATCGCCATCGATGAACTGGGCAACGCTGTCGACGGTGACCGGTTGATCGCGCTGGCGGCAATGCAGCTGCGCGATGAAGGCCATCTTCATGCCGACACTGTGGTGGTGACGGTGATGAGCAACCTCGGCTTCCACAAGGCGATGGCTGCTGCGGGCATTGAAGTGATGACCACCGATGTTGGCGACCGCTATGTGCTGGAGGCGCTTGACGCGCACGGGCACAGCGTGGGGGGCGAGCAGAGCGGTCACATCATTTATCGCGATCTGGCAACTACCGGCGACGGACTGCTAGCCGGGTTGCGGCTGGCGCAGTTCGTGCACGACGGCGGTCACTCGTTGGCCGCGCTTGCCAGCGGTGTGATGACCAGTTACCCGCAGGTGCTGCTCAACGTGCGAGTGCGCGACCGCCACCCGAACGCCGCCGACGAGCTCGCAGCCGAGATCCAGTCAGCGGAGGCTGCCCTCGATGGCGACGGGCGCATTCTCGTGCGGGCCAGCGGCACCGAGCCCCTGATCCGCGTCATGGTCGAAGCGGCAACCGAATCGATTGCCCAATCCGTCGCCGAAGGGCTGGTCATCGCCGTCCATACCCGCTTCGGCTGACAAGGAAGAGAGCGATCCAGCTGATGGCTTGATGGGGATGGCGTTCGGTAACCTGACCGCCATGTGTGGCATCGTGGCGATTGTTTCCCGGCCCAGCAGCCGTCCCACCCCTTCGGCTGACGACCTGGTCGCGCTGCTCGACCGCGCCGTCGCTGCTGCCACGCTCACGGATGCAACAGCGCTGCTCGCCGAGCTGGACCGCCTGCTGCACGGCGTGCCGGGCATGTTGGCATTGGCTGGCCATAGCGAGCTGATCGCGGGTATCGGGGCTCGGCTCGACCAGCTTGATGGGCGCATCATCGACCGCGAGCGCGATCTGGAAGAGGGCCACACGCTGTCTGTCGACGAGATTGAAGCGGTCAACTCCGAACTGTTGGCCGCTCGCGATGCGGTGTGGGCGGTTCGCAAGGACCGTCTCCGCACGGCGCACGCGGTTGCCGAGTTCACCGGTCGCGACGCGGGCGTAGCGGCGGTGGCGGGGTACCTCTCGATCCAGCAGGCACTTTCCGCAATCGACCGTATGGAAGTGCGCGGCCGCGACAGCGCTGGCATCCACGTCTTGGTCTGGAACCACGGGCTCGACCTTGCCGAGTCGGCGGTTGCCGCAGCCATTGTTCAGCGCGGTCTCGATCCGCTGTTCCAGTCTGGCTCGGTGCGTGTCGCCGGCGACCGGCTGGCGTTCGTCTACAAGGCGGCGGCGGAGATTGGTGAGTTGGGTGACAACGTGAAGGCGTTGCGCGTCGCAGTCCAGGCGGACGGTTTGCTGCGCCTCGCCCTTGCTCAGCCGGGTGCCCGAGTTTCTGTGCTGGGCCACACCCGCTGGGCCAGCGTCGGCATCATCAGCGAGCCGAACTGTCACCCGGTGAACGGCGAGCAGGCCGAGCAAAGTGGTGGGGCGCAGAGCGGTGACCAACGCGTTCCGTACACGGTTGCGGTGCTGAACGGTGATGTCGACAACCATGCCGACATCAAGGTCAACCATGCGCTGCACATCGCCGGCCCCATCACCACCGATGCGAAGGTGATCCCTGCGGTGATGGCGATTCATGCCGCCGCCTCCACCGATCTGGGCGAAGCGTTCCGCCGCACGGTGGTCGAGTTTGAGGGCAGTGTGGCAATTGCTGCCGCCTCGGCTGACTCGCCCGACCAGTCGTACCTTGCCTTGCGTGGCAGTGGCCAGGCGCTCTACGTGGGGCTGGGCGACGACATGTTCATCGTTGCCAGCGAGCCGTACGGCGTGGTCGAGGAGACCATGCAGTTTCTGCGGGTCGACGGTGAGACCGAGTCACCGACCGGCAGTCGCGGCCAGGTGTTTGTGTTGGATGGCTCGCAGGCGGGCACGCTGGGCGGCGTGCGACGGATTGCGTACGACGGCAGTGAACTGCCAATCGATGACGACGAAGTGGTGACGGCGCAGGTAACCACTCGCGACATCGATCGTGGCGATGCTCCGCACTTCTTGCTCAAGGAGATCGGCGAAGCGCCCAACAGTTTCCGCAAGACGCTGCGCGGCAAGATCGTCGAGACACCACAGGGTTTGCGTGCCGAGGTTGGCGAGCGCACCCTGCCAGCATCGATCGCGGCACGGTTGGCCAACGGCGAAATCACCAAGGTGCGCGTCATCGGCCAGGGCACGGCCGCAGTCGCCGGGCGCAGCATGGCAGCGGTGCTCGACACACTTGTCGGCGGAACCTTGGATGTCGACCCGATCACGGCAACCGAGCTGTCAGGTTTCCATCTGCAGCTCGACATGTCCGACACGCTGATCATCGCGGTGAGCCAGAGCGGTACCACCACCGACACCAACCGCACCGTCGACCTCGCTCGAGGTCGCGGCGCCTCGGTGCTGGCCATTGTGAATCGTCGCAACAGTGATCTCACCGACAAGGCCGATGGTGTGATGTACACCAGCGATGGTCGCGACGTGGAGATGAGCGTTGCCAGTACGAAGGCGTTCTACGCGCAGGTCGCTGCCGGCGTGTTGTTGGCCTGTGCGATTGCGGAGGCGGCCGGCCGGGGTACTCCGCAGCGCCGCCACGAGCTGCTTTCGTCGCTGCGCACGCTGCCCGACGCAATGGTGGAAGTCATCGCCACGCGTCCCGCAATCGCAGAGGCGGCACGTCGCTTTGCCCCCTCCAAGCGCTACTGGGCGATTGTCGGCAGTGGCCCGAATGCGGTTGCCGCTGAAGAAGTTCGTATCAAGCTCAGCGAGCTCTGTTACAAGTCGATCGCCTGCGATATCACCGAAGACAAGAAACACATTGACCTGTCCAGTGAGCCGCTGATTCTTGTGTGCGCCGCCGGCCTTGTTGGTGGCACGGCCGACGACGTGGCGAAGGAAGTGGCCATCTACAAGGCCCACAAGGCCACGCCCATCGTGGTGGCCACCGACGCCGACGAACGTTTCGCAGCGGCCTCGGCGGTGCTGACCGTTCCGTCCGTCGACTCGTCGCTTGCGTTCGTGCTGTCGGCAATGGTCGGCCACCTCTTCGGTTACGAGGCGGCGCTGGCCATTGACGCGTCGGCTCGTCCGCTGCGTGAGGCGCGTGAGGTCATCGAGCACGCACTCGCCGCGTCCAGCGAGGGCGACGACGTGCTGCGCACCGTGCAAGCCGAGATCGGCGTGCACACCGAGAAGTTCCTCGACGGGTTGCGCGCCAATCACTACAACGGCCACCTCGAAGCCTCTACTGCAGTGCGGCTGGTCGGTTTGCTGCGCGACCTTGGCAGCGACCTGCCCTTGGAGGCGTACCAGCGGGCCACCGGCAAGATCGCGACTCCCGGGGTGATCATCGACGATCTGACGGCGGCACTCACCCGTGCCATCGAGGAACTCACCCGCCCCATTGATGCCATCAAGCACCAGGCCAAGACGGTCACAGTTGGCATCAGCCGTAATGATGAGGGCGTACTGGATCGTGCGCTGGTGCAGGAGCTACTGGCTGCCGGTGCCGGTCGGGACCGCCTTTCGTATCGCACGCTGAAGGTGCTGGCCGACCTCGACCCTGCCGTCGACGCGGTGGTTGGCTATACCCGCTACGCAATCGAAGGCGATCCGGCCAGTTCTGGCGGTGCGACTATCACCATCGTCGACCGCGGTGGCTTATCGCGCGATGTCACCAGCCGCGTGGAGCGCAACTCCCAGCTGTTGGGTACCAAGCGTCGTGTTGCCAGTGAGAAGGAAGTTCTCGTGGCTCGCGGTCGCAGCGATGGTCGCACCGTCATCTTCATTCCGGAGGTGAAGGGTGGTGCCTGCACCGGTATCACGCTGTTGCATGTGCGCTTCCACGAGCGGTTGGCGGCGGCAACGATGCGCGGTGTGCTGCAGGGTTACGACCGCCGCTACGACCGCCTGGTCGACTGGGTAACGGAGACCGAGGGCACCTTCCGCGACGATCTGCTGGCAGACCTGTCGGTTGCCGATTTGTTGATCCTGCCGATCAGCGACACAGCCGACCACTGGCGGCGCTGATGCTGAGCTGTCGGTGATCCGCGGTATCGGTGTCGATGCGGTCGACATCGAACGATTCAGAACCGCCCTGGCCCGTACTCCTTCCATGCGCCAACGACTGTTCACTGCCGAGGAGCTGGAGTACGTCGCCCCGAAGGCAGACGCGACTCACTCCCTGGCTGCCCGGTTTGCCGCTCGCGAAGCGGTGATGAAGGCGATGGGTGTGGGGCTTGGTGCGTTCGGCTTTCACGACGTGTGGGTCACGCGGGCCGCGTCGGGTGAGCCGTCGCTCTGCGTCACCGGCCGGGCAGCGCAATTGGCGGCCGAGCGCGGCGTCACGACGTGGCATCTCAGCCTGACTCATACTGATCTTGTGGCCATCGCTTACGTCGTCGCCGAGTAGTTTCGTCAGCGTGATCCCGATCGTGACGCCCGACGAGATGCGTGCTGTCGACGCTGTCGCCCCGGAACCGACGTCGGTGCTGATCGAGCGTGCGGGCCGGGCCGTGGCTCGTGCTGCCGTGCAGATGATGGGCGGCACCTATGGGCGCACGGTGCATGTGATTGCCGGGCCAGGCAACAACGGCGCCGACGGTCGTGTGGCCGCGTCGGTTCTCGCGGCCAAAGGTGTGCGCGTCCGTGTGTACGACGCGTTCGCGATGCCGTCCACCTTGCCGGCAGCGGACCTGGTGATCGATGCGGCATATGGCACCGGTTTTCGCGAGACGTGGCACCCGCCCGAGGTGGGGGACACGCCCGTGCTGGCGGTCGATGTTCCCAGCGGGGTGGACGCACTGACCGGTGAGGCAATCGGCGACGTGCTGGGCGCAACTCGCACGCTCACTTTTGCGGCGTTGAAGCCCGGTCTTCTCTTCCCACCGGGGAACGAACTGGCTGGCGAGCTAGAGCTGGCCGACATTGGCCTCGGGGATACCGTTGCACGCCACGCGCGTGCGCACCTCGTGCAGCCCGCAGACGTCGCTGCCTGGGTGCCCAGCCGCACGATGACGGCGCACAAGTGGCGGGCGGCGGTTCGCGTGGTGGCCGGCAGCACCGGGATGACGGGTGCGGCGCAGTTGGCGGCCCATGCCGCCATGCGTGCGGGCGCTGGCATGGTGCACCTCTCGGCGCCGGGCACGCTGGTGGTGCGGGCTCCGGTGGAGGTGGTGCAACGCCCGCTGCCACTGAAGGGGTGGGCCCGCGAGGTGCTCGATTCGCTGGATCGGTTTCACGCGTTGGTTGTTGGCCCCGGTTTGGGCCGTAGCGACGAGACGACCGCGCAGACCCGGCTGCTTGCCGTCGATGCGCCAATCCCTACGGTGATCGATGGCGACGGATTGTTCGCAATGGCATGGAATGCCGATGGGGCAGCAGCGCTCCTCAAGCGTCGAACCGCGCCGACCGTGCTGACGCCGCACGATGGCGAGTACGCACTCCTCGTTGGCGCGCCACCGGGAGCTGATCGAATGGTTGCGGCGCGACGCTTGGCGGCCGACACGGGTTGCGTGGTGTTGCTGAAGGGGCCCACCACCGTTGTTGCGGGTCCCGATGGGCAGGTGTTGGTGGTCACCACTGGCGACGCACGACTGGCGACGGCTGGCACCGGTGATGTGCTCAGCGGGATCATCGGGGCGCTGCTGGCCGCCGGACTGCCTGCGTTCCGTGCGGCAGCGGCGGGAGCGTGGCTGCACGGGCAAGCCGCGCAGTTGGCGCCGGCGCGAGGCATGGTGGCCAGCGATCTCGCCGAGCATCTGCCCACCGTGCTGCGCGACCTCGCTGTCACGGGTGATCGCGGTTGAGCCGCTGGGCGTGGGCCGAGGTGTCGGCGGCGGCGATCGAGCACAATGTCCGCACGCTTGCCGCTTTCGTCGCCCCGGCGCAGGTGTGGGTTGCTGTCAAGGCGGACGGCTACGGGCACGGTGCGCTGTTGGTGGCGCGGGCGGCGCAGGCGGCCGGTGCGCAGGGACTCTGCGTGGCGCTGGTGCAGGAGGGGGTCGCGCTGCGCAGAGCGGGTATCGCTGGCCCGATTCTGGTGCTGAGCGAACAGCCGCCCGATGAGTTGCGCGCGGCTGTCGATCATCGGCTGTCGATCACGGTGTACAGCGCTGAGCAGATAGTACAGCTGGCAGCGTGCGGGGCCAGCGAGCATCCGGTGCATCTCAAGATCGACACCGGGATGCGGCGCGTTGGGGTTGCTGCGGCCGATGCGGTGGCACTGGCCGACATGATTGCGGCATCGCCCGCCGTTTCGTTGGCCGGCGTGTTCACTCACCTTGCCGTGGCCGACGAGCCGGACAGGCCGTTCACCGACCAGCAGCTTGATCGCTTCGATGCCGCGATAGCGGCACTTGCCGCGGCCGGTCATCATCCGCCGCTGGTTCATGCCGCGAACTCGGCTGGCGCACTCGCACATCCGAGGGCGCGCTACGACATGGTGCGGCTGGGCATTGGTGTCTACGGCATCGCGTCGAGCCCAGC
>JAYUCY010000109.1:0-40819 GCA_043740085.1 Ilumatobacteraceae bacterium | reverse complement strand
ACCCGACTCGCTCGTCGGCTCGGCAGAGTCGCCCCAATATTTTGAGCTTGAAATAATCTGTCAACAGGCGCAGACTGCGGGCATGAAAGTTCTGTGCCTTGGGGGTGGCCCAGCCGGGTTGTACTTCGCCATTTCGATGAAGCTGCGCGACCCGGCGCACGAGGTGACGCTGCTGGAACGGAACCGCAGCGACGACACGTTTGGGTGGGGCGTGGTGCTCTCCGACGACGCGCTGGGCAATATGGAACGCAACGACCCGAAGAGCACGGCCGCAATCCGCGACCACTTCGCCTACTGGGACGACATAGCGGTCAT
This sequence comes from Ilumatobacteraceae bacterium, assembly GCA_043740085.1. GTDB lineage: Bacteria > Actinomycetota > Acidimicrobiia > Acidimicrobiales > Ilumatobacteraceae > UBA668. Next base: position 40,504 of record JAYUCY010000109.1, on the reverse strand, counting down.
CCACGACGGCGTGCGCACTGTCTCGGGCGGGCACGGGTTCGCCGGTATCGGCCGCATGCGCATGCTGCTACTGCTGCAGGACCGGGCCCGCGAGCTGGGCGTTGACCTGCAGTACGAAACCGCTTTCGGCGCAGCCGAGGAGTACCGCCACAACTACGACCTAGTGGTCGCCTGCGATGGCATCAACTCACTGGTGCGCAAGGAGTACGAGGAGGTCTTCCGACCCGACGTGGACATGCGACTGTGCAAGTTCATCTGGTTGGGCACGCATCAAAAGTTCGACGGCGCGTTCACCTTCATCTTCGAGCAGACCCAGCACGGCTGGATGTGGGCGCACGCCTACCAGTTCGACAGCGACACAGCGACCGTGATCGTGGAGTGCACCCAGGCAACGTGGGACGGGTGGGGCTTCGAGCGGATGTCGAAGGAGGAGACGGTCGAGACCTGCCGGCAAGTCTTCGCCGCGCATCTCGACGGCAATGAGTTGATGTCCAACGCCAGCCACTTGCGCGGCTCGGCCGTGTGGATGAACTTCCCGCGCGTGATCTGCGAACGCTGGTACCACGAGAACGTGGTGCTGATGGGCGACGCGGCCGCGACCGGCCACTTCTCTATCGGGTCGGGAACGCGCCTTGCATTCGACAGTGCGATCGCGCTCGCCGAATACCTGCACACGGAGCCGACGATGGAGGGCGCCTTCCAGCGCTACCAGGAGGAGCGGCGAATCGAGGTGCTGCGGCTGCAATCGGCGGCGCGCAACAGCCTGGAGTGGTTCGAGCAGTGTGAGCGCTACCTCGACCTCGACCCGGTGCAGTTCAACTACTCGCTGCTCACTCGCTCGCAGCGCATCTCGCACGAGAACCTGCGCCTGCGCGACCAGCAATGGCTGCGCTCGGCAGAGGATTGGTTCCAAGCGCAGGCTGGCGGCACACCCGGCCGGGCACCGATGTTCGCTCCGTTCGCACTCCGCAGCATGCAGCTGATCAACCGCGTGGTCGTGTCGCCGATGGCGCAGTACAAGGCTGTCGACGGCTGCCCCACCGACTGGCACTTTGCGCACTACGCCGAGCGGGCGAAGGGCGGCGCCGGGCTGGTGTACACGGAAATGACCTGCGTCTCGCCGGAGGGTCGCATCACGCCCGGCTGCACCGGCCTCTACGCGCCGGAGCACGAGGCTGCGTGGACGCGACTGACCACCTTCGTGCACGCCGAGACTCACGCCAAGCTGTGCTGCCAGATCGGGCACAGTGGCCGCAAGGGCTCAACGCAGTTGGGTTGGGAGACCATCGACGCGCCGCTGGTAGACGGCAACTGGCCAACCATGTCCGCCTCTGCAATCGCGTGGGCGCCGGCCAACGCTGCACCAAAGGCGATGGACCGCGCCGACATGGAAGCGGTCACTACGCAGTTCGTCGCCGCCGCCGAGATGGCGGAGCGCGCCGGGTTCGACATGATCGAACTGCACGCTGCGCACGGCTACCTGATCTCCTCGTTCATCTCGCCCGTCTCCAACAGGCGCGACGACGAGTACGGCGGCAGCCTGGCCAACCGCATGCGCTACCCACTGGAGGTCTTCGCCGCGATGCGCGCCGCGTGGCCGGCGGACAAGCCGATGTCGGTGCGCATCTCGGCCACCGATTGGTTGGGCGGTGGCGGAGTGACGCCGGATGAAGCGGTCGAGGTCGCACGCCTGTTCTCGCAGGCGGGCGCCGACATCATCGACGTGTCTGCCGGGCAGACGTCGTGCGATGCACGACCGATGTACGGGCGCATGTTCCAGACTCCGTTCAGCGATCGCATCCGCAATGAGGCGGGCATTGCGACCATGGCCGTCGGCAACATCTACGAGCACGACCACGTCAACGGCATCTTGATGGCCGGCCGCGCCGACCTGGTGTGCCTGGCGCGACCGCACCTGGCCGACCCGTACTGGACGCTGCACGCGGCAATCGAGCTCGGCGACACGCAAGCGGAATGGCCGAAGCCTTACCAACCCGGACACGAGCAAGCGTTGCGCCTCGCGCAGCGCGCACAGGAAGCGATTCGCGCATGAGGTTGCAGGGACGACGAGTACTCATCACCGGCGGCGGGACGGGCCAAGGCGCCGACCTCGCGTACACCTTTGCGGCCGACGGGGCCGACGTGGTGATTGCGGGCCGCAGGAGCGAACCGCTGGATGCGGTGGTCGCAAAGAGCCCGGGCATCAGAGCTGTTGTCGCCGACGTCACCAGCGAGGACTCTGTGGCACGACTGTTCGCCGAAGCCGGACACGTCGACATCGTCATCGCCAACGCGGGCATGGCCAACAGCGCACCGTTCGGTCGCACTTCGTTGGAGATGTGGAACGAGATCATGGCCGTCAACCTCACTGGTGCGTTCCTGACGCTGCGCGAGGGTGTGCGCCAGCTGAAGGGCAGCGACTGGGGCCGGCTGATCACCGTTGCATCCATCACCGGTCTGAAGGGCTATCCGTACGTGGCCGCGTACGCGGCTTCAAAGCACGGCGCCGTCGGGCTGACCCGCTCGGTCGCGCAGGAGCTGGCCGGCACCGGCATCACCGTCAACGCATTGTGCCCCGGCTACCTCGACACCGAGATGACCGACCGCACGCTGGCGAACATCGTGGCCACAACCGGCCGCAGCCACGAAGCAGCGCTGCAGTCGCTGACGCACATGAACCCGCAGGGCCGCTTGATTCAGCCCGCGGAGGTGACCGCCGCCGCGCTGTGGTTGTGCGGCCCCGGAAGCGACTCGATCAACGGCCAAGCCATCGCGATCGCTGGCGGTGAAGTGTGAGCGAAACCCTGTCCAAGCGTCGACTGAAGTTGTGGATTCGTCTGCTACGCGTCACTCGTTCGGCCGAGGCTGAGCTGCGCGAGTTTCTCCGCACGCAACACGAGTCGACGCTGCCGCGTTTCGACGTGCTTGCTGCGCTGCACCGCGCCCGCACGCCGTTGACGATGAGCGAACTCTCCCGCCAACTGCTGGTCTCCAACGGCAATACGACCACCGTCGTCGACCGGCTGGAACTCGAGGGCCTGGTCACGCGCACGCCGGCGGCCGACCGGCGCATCATCCATGTCGCGCTCACCGACGATGGTCGCGCGCATTTCGAACAGCTCGCCGTCGATCACGAGGTGCAGGTGAATCAACTCTTCGGTGGCCTCTCCGGCGCTGACCTCACCGCCCTCGAAGATCTCCTCCACCGCATGACTGCCACCCGAACGACCGAAAAGGCGCCCAGATGACGAACACGACCACGATGACCGACTTCGCGCCGCAGCACTTCCTGTGGGAGGTGCACGACCGTGTGGCCACCATTCGACTGAACCGGCCCGAGCGCAAGAACCCGCTGACGTTCGAGAGCTATGCCGAACTGCGCGACACGTTCCGCGCACTCCCCTACGCCGACGACGTAGATGTCGTCGTCTTCGCCTCAAACGGCGGCAACTTCTGCTCGGGCGGCGACGTGCACGAGATCATCGGGCCGCTGGTCGGTATGGACATGAAGGAATTGCTGCAGTTCACGCGCATGACTGGCGACTTGGTGAAGGCGATGATTGGTTGCGGTAAGCCGATCATCGCCGCCATCGACGGTGTCTGCGTGGGGGCCGGCGCGATCGTGGCGATGGCCTCCGACCTACGGCTGGCCACGCCCGAGGCCAGCACCGCCTTTCTGTTCACCCGTGTCGGGTTGGCCGGCTGCGATATGGGTGCCTGTGCGATTCTGCCCCGCTTGATCGGTCAGGGCCGCGCTGCGGAGCTGCTCTACACCGGTCGCTCGATGACCGCAGCGGAGGGTGAGCGGTGGGGTTTCTACAACTCGCTGCACGCGGCCGCCGACCTCGACACGCAGGCGCAATTGTTGGCCGCGCGCCTCGCTGCCGGCCCCACGTTCGCCCACGGCATCACCAAGACGCAGCTCAATCACGAGTGGAGTATGGGGCTGGAACAGGCCATTGAAGCCGAGGCTCAGGCCCAGGCCATCTGTATGCAAACGGCCGACTTCGAGCGTGCGTACCGCGCGTTCGTTGTTCGCGAGAAGCCCGTCTTCGAAGGGAACTGAGATGAACCACACGCCGACACCCCAACGACACGAGGTTCTCGACCCCGCCGGGTGGAAACCTGCTCGCGGTTACGCCAACGGCATCGCCGCCAGCGGGCGCACGCTGTACCTCGGCGGCACCATCGGGTGGAACGGCCAGCAGGAATTCGAGTCCGACGACTTCATCGCGCAGACCCGCCAGTGCCTGCAGAACATTGTCGACGTCCTCGCCGTTGGCGGCGCCCTGCCGGAGCACCTCGTGCGCATGACGTGGTACATCACAAACCGCGACGAGTACCTCGCCCGCTTGAAGGAGATGGGCGCCGTCTACCGAGAGGTGATCGGCACGCACTATCCGGCAATGGCGATGGTGCAGGTGATGGCGCTGATGGAGGCACGGGCCAAGGTGGAGATCGAGGCGACCGCGGTGCTGCCATGACCGCCGCCAACCTGCTCGGGCCCAGCGGGCACGTCGACACATTTGCGCGCGACAACCTGCCGCCACGCGATCATTGGCCCGAGCTGCTGCTCGCCGGCTTCGACTACCCCGAGTACCTCAACGCGGCGGTTGAGCTGACCGATCGCATGGTCGAGCAGGGGTTCGGTGACAACACCGCGCTCATCGGCAACGGCCGTCGTCGCACCTACAAGGAACTCGCCGACTGGACCAACCGGCTGGCCCACGCGCTGTCCGAGGACTACGGCGTGCAGCCCGGCAACCGGGTGCTGATCCGTTCGGCGAACAACCCTGCAATGGTGGCCTGTTGGCTGGCCGCGACCAAGGCCGGTGCGGTCGTGGTCAACACGATGCCGATGCTGCGCGCCGGCGAGCTGTGCAAGATCGTCGACAAGGCGAAGATCACGATCGCGCTGTGCGACACGCGCCTGATGGACGAAGTGGTTGCCTGCGCGAAGGACAGCGCCTTCCTCACGAAGGTGATCGGCTTCGACGGCACGGCCAATCACGATGCCGAGCTGGATCGTGTCGCACTCCACAAATCAGTGCGCTACGAAGCGGTCCGCACCGGTCGAGACGACGTCGCGCTACTCGGTTTCACCTCTGGCACCACCGGTGAAGCGAAGGCGACGATGCACTTCCATCGCGACCTTCTGATCATTGCCGACGGCTACGCGAAGGAGGTGCTCGCCGTCAGGCCCGACGACGTGTTCGTCGGGTCCCCACCGTTGGCCTTCACCTTTGGCCTCGGCGGGCTGGCTGTGTTTCCACTGCGCTTCGGGGCAGCCGCGACATTGTTGGAGAACGCCTCGCCCCCACACCTGATCGCCATCATCGAGGAGTACCGGGCCACCATCTGCTTCACGGCCCCCACCGCATACAGGGCCATGTTGGCGGCAATGGATGCGGGCGCCGACCTGTCGTCGTTGCGAGCAGCTGTGTCGGCGGGCGAGACGCTGCCGGCACCGGTGTACGACGCGTGGATTGCCAAGACCGGCAAGCCGATGCTCGACGGCATCGGCGCGACCGAGATGCTGCACATCTTCATCACCAATCGCTTCGGCGACTCACAGGCGGCCTGCACCGGCACGCCCGTCACCGGCTACGAAGCCAAGATCGTCGACGACGACATGCGCGAGGTGGCTCGCGGCACCATCGGTTTCCTCGCCGTGCGCGGCCCCACCGGCTGCCGCTACCTGGGCGATACGCGCCAGCGCGTCTACGTGCGCGATGGATGGAACCTCACCGGCGACTCGTTCATGCAGGACGAGGCTGGCTACTTCCACTTCGCGGCCCGCAGCGATGACATGATCGTCTCCTCGGGGTACAACATCGCTGGGCCGGAGGTGGAGGCCGCGCTGCTGGGCCACCGCGACGTCGCCGAGTGCGCGGTGATCGGTGTGGCCGACGAAGCCCGCGGCCACATCGTGCAAGCGCACGTGGTACTGAAGGACGGCGTGGCTGCGGACGACGAGACGGTCACGCGGCTGCAGGACCATGTGAAAGCTGCGATCGCGCCCTACAAGTACCCGCGCTCGGTGGTGTTTATCGACTCGCTGCCCAAGACGGTAACCGGCAAGGTACAGCGCTTCCGCCTGCGCGAACAGTCGTGATGTCGCGGTAGGTCGGTCAGTCGGTGAACGCGTCGTGGAGGGTGGGGTCGTGTTGGTCGTAGCTGGCTTCCAGCTCGTTGCGCAGGAACTGCCCGAAGTCGGTTGGCGCAAACAGTGGCCCATCAGCGCCGACGCAGCTGGCGAGTGGCGTGATGACAGTGCCCACGAACGGGTCGAAGAAGAAGGGGCACGAGTAGCGCTCGGCGCCCGAACGGTTGATGACGCGATGCGGCGTGGAGCGCAGGCGACCGTTGCTCCAACGGTGCAGCATGTCGCCGACGTTCATCACGAAGGCGGCCTCAACGGGAGGCACGTCCAGCCATTCACCTTCAACGCTTTGCACCTGCAGGCCGCCAATGTTGTCCTGCGCCAGAATCGTGACGAACCCAAAGTCGCAGTGCGGCGCAGAGCCGTACAGGTCGTCGGGCGCGGCCGGCGGGCGCGGTGGGTAGTGCAACAACCGCAGCCACGTGGTGGGCGGTTCGAAGTTGGCAGCCAACTCCTCGACCGGTGCGCCAAGACCCTTGGCGATCAACTCGACCAACCGCATACCGACAACGATCATCGTGTCGTGGTAACGCTGCATCACCGGCTGAAAGTCGGGCATCCACGCGGGCCACTGGTTCGGGCCGGCCAGGTAGCGCCCCGCCTGTACGTGCTGGCTGTCGAGCGCGTCGTCGCGCATCAACATGAACGACTCACTCTGATTCGGCTGGGTCACCTCGGCCAGCGTGGAGTTCCTGTCGGTGGACGTGTTGATGGCAATGAACCCGCGATGAAGTTCGTCGAGTGCGATGGTCTGCTTGTCGTCGGCGCTGGATGCATGGAACTGGCGAGAGGCATCGAATAGCGCAGCCAGCAATTCGGGGTCGACACCATGGTTCACCAGGTAGGCGAAGCCGACGGTGGAGTAGGCATCCACAATCTGCGCAGCCGCGTCGGGTGCGGAGAGGTCGACGGTGGGGATCGAAGACGCCGGCATGGCATCCATCATGCCGCCTCCCACGCCGATGACGACGCCACCCAAACATCGACGCTGACCGTGCGACCGACCTCCGAATCTGAGCCGCTCGCCCCCGCTTGCCACTGAATGGGGGTCATGTAGAACAGGTCACCCAACGCCTCGGCAGTCAGCTGCAATTCGAACTCAACTCGTTGCGCAGCGAACGCTTCCACAGGTGCCACTGCTCTACGCGCCAGACGCTCGATCGCCTTGCGCTCGGACTCGCCGGACAGCACCGGCCGCATCTCCCGCAAGTGATTCGGTCCAGGGGTAACCGTCACCCAGCGGCCGCCGGTGTGCAGCACTCGCTGAAACTCTTCAAACGGATGTGGCGCAAACACCGACAACACCGCGGCGACAGAGCCGTTCAGCACCGGCAAGCGATACGCCGAGCCCACCACGAACTGTGCGTCGGGCAGCAACCGCGACGCCATCTGCACGGCGCTCTTCGCAACGTCGAGGCCGTACAAGCCAGGCAGGTCGAGCTGCGCGAGGTAGTAGCCCTCGCCACAGCCGACATCGAGCACCGGCCCGTCGGGCACACCAACCGCCTGAGCAAGCGCGGTCGCGATCGGTGCGTAGTAGCCAGCCGCCAGGAAACGACGACGGGCCGCGAGCGCGTCGGGCGTGTCGCCGGGCGTGGTGGCCGCACTCAGGCGTCCGCCGACGAACAGGTTCAGGTAGCCGCCGCGACCGCGATCGAACGAGTGGCCGCTCGCGCACGTTGCACCTGCTGCCGAGAGTCGCAGCGCGAGGGCACAGTTCGGGCAGGCGAGTACAGCCGCATCATTCGTCATCTCGGTGGCGAACCTAGCCAACCGACCAGGTGTCATGTGCAGATACATTCCCACGTGTGATGCGACCGGCCAACCTGCACCTGCGCGCTGCGCGTCGCACCGCGGTGACGGCCGCCATCACGAGCCTGGCGTGGCTCGTCGGCTGCGCGCTGCCGACCGACACTGCAACTTCGGGAGTCCCCGCGGCGATCGACCGGGTCGTGTTCATCGGCGACTCATTGGGCGAACAGTCGGCGCTCTATCTTCAGCCACTGGTGGGCAGCCGCACCTTCGTCCCACACGTTTTCGGTGGCACCGCCCCATGCGATTGGTTGGGCAAGGACCTGTCGGCCACGGCCACCAGCGTCGCCGTCATCACCTTCATCGGCAACTCGTCCAGTGCGTGCATGGCCGACGGCGCCGGCGGGTTTCTGCACGGTCAGGCACTGGTGGACAAATACCGTTCGGACATGATCGGACTGGTTGCGCAGGTGCGCTCCAGCGGGGCACAGGTGTTGATGGTTGGTCAGCCGCAGCGCCTTGGTGATGCCAGCGTGGAGATCGAAATAGCCGGCCTCAACGCGCTGTACTCGGGCCTGGCCGAGCCGGGCGCGGTGTCGTTCGTGGATGCTGGCGCGGCCGTGGAAGACACGAACGGGGCCTTCGTGCTGCGCCTGCCATGCATGCCGGGCGAGGCGCAGTGCGACGCCGACGGCAGCATTGCGGTACGCAGCGAGGACGGCGTGCACTTCTGCTCGAATGCGGTGGCGACTGGCTGCGGCGCGTACTCGAGTGGCGCGTTCCGATTTGCGGCAACGATTGCGACCGCGTTGAACCTACTGTAATCTACAACCATATGGTTGTAGAAATGATCGACCGCTCCGAAGCCGGGCAGCACACCGATCTCATCTTTCAAGCACTCGCCGATGCGACTCGGCGTGACATCGTGCGGCTGACGATGCACGGCGAACACTCAGTCTCCGAGCTGGCCAGCCGTTACCCGACGAGTTTCGCCGCCGTACAAAAGCACGTTGCCGTTCTTCAGCGCGCGCAGCTGGTGACCAAGCAGCGGCGCGGCCGCGAACAGCTCGTCCGCGGCCGTCCCGACACCGTGCGCGACGCCGCGGCCCTTCTCGATGAGTTCGCCGCCCTGTGGCGTGACCGCCTCGACAGATTCTGCGGCGTCCTCGCCGACAGCAAAGGGAACACCAATTGACCGTCACCAATGTTGATGTCAATACCGATGCCAAGGCCCTCACCGTCACCGCGCGGTTCGATGCCTCCATCGAGCAGGTCTGGCAGCTGTGGGCCAACCCGCGCAAGCTGGAGCGGTGGTCGGGGCCCGCCCACCTACCCGGCCACGATGGTCGAGCACGACCTGACCGCGGGTGGCAGCGGATGACGATCTCGAGCTGCTCAGCACCTTCCCAACTGCCGAAGTGATGGCGCAGGTGGTGGGGATGGGTGTGCAGGAAGGCATCACACTGGCCGTGGGCCAGACAAACGCCCTGCTCTGAGCCGTGCCTACTCAGGACTACGCCAGCTCAGGACTACGCCAGCTCAGGACTACGCGAGGGCGGCTTTCACCGCTGTGGCAATTTTGGCGCCATCGGCGGAGGGGCCGGCCTTGGCGCGCACGGCGGAGACGACGCGGCCCATTGCCTTCATGCCCTCGGCGCCAGCTGCGGCCGCCGTCGCGATTTCCTCGGCGATGATGCGATGCAGCTCATCGTCGCTGAGTGCAGCCGGAAGGTAGGCCTCCAGCACCGCGGCCTCTGCGCGCGACCGCTCAGCCTGCTCGGGCCGGCCGGCGGTGTCGAAGGCGTCGGCGGTTTCATGATGCTTGCGAACTTCGATGGCAATGACGGCCAACACCTGCTCGTCGGACAGAACCGCCACCTCATCCCCGGCGGTCTCGACGACCGCCACTTCGGACAGCGCCTGGCGCAGCACGCCGAGCGCCAGCTCCTCGCGTGCCTTCATGGCAGCAGTCATTGCCGCCCGCAGCCGGGTCTTCACATCGCTTGTCGTGACGGTGTTGGTTGTGTCAGTCATGGCATCCTCCGAAGGTGCGTGGGTACAAGGGTAGAGGGCCGGACGCGACACCTGCCCAGTGTTATCTCCAAGGCTCGGCGACGGCGTAGCGTCGCCTGCATGTTGGGTTCGGTCGGCGATCTGGTGGAAGACGTGGTGGTGCATCTCCACGAGCAGGTGAACGTTGCGAGCGATACGCGAGCCACAGTCATTCGCCGGCGAGGGGGCAGCGCGGCCAACGTGATTGCCGCGGCCTGTCGGGCCGGAGGCGCAGCACGGTTCATCGGCCAGGTGGGCGACGATGCCACCGGCCGCGGGCTCACCGACGCGCTCATCGCGGACGGGGCAAGCGTGATCGTCGGGCGAGGCGGGCGCACGGGCTCGATCATCGTGATGCTCGACCGCACCGGTGAGCGCACGATGTTGAGCGATCGCGCCGCATGCACCGACCTCGCAGACCCGTCGCCCGAATGGTTGGACGGTCTCGACACGCTGCACATACCGTATTACTCGCTGGTCGGCGAGCCGCTGGCAACAACGACCACCACGCTCGCCGGGTGGGCCATCGAACGAGGCATTCGGGTCTCGATCGATACCTCTTCGTCGGCCGTGCTCCACCAGGTCGGGCCAGCACAGGCGCTTGCCCGCATTCGGGCCATGCGCCCGGCGGTGGTCCTGGCCAACGAGCTGGAGGCAGCGACACTCGGGCCGGAACTCCACCCGGATCACCTCCACGGAGCGCTGGTCATCATCAAGCAGGGGGCGCAACCGGCCATCGTGCTGCAGGCAGGTCAGCAACCGCGCGAGGTACCCGCCGAGACGCTTGAGAACGTGCGCGACACCACCGGAGCTGGTGATGCGTTTGCCGCTGGACTCTTGCTGGCCTTGGCCGACGGAGCCGACCCGATCACGGCCACAACGCGCGCCCACGCCGTCGCGGCGAACGCCGTCCGCTGGGCATCAGCCGGCTGACACGCACACCGGGGTTTGTGTCAAGACCGCCAACCCATCCGTCGAGAGTGCAGTGACGTCGGTCCTCCCTGCGCAGCGCCGCACGCCGGGCAGAACTTCATCGGGTCAGTGGGCGGGGCGTTGCTGCGCGGCCGCCAGCAACCCGGCGACACCGGCCAGCAACATCACAATCACACCGATCGTCGACACGATGTGCGGCGCGTAGCCCGTCGCTCCAACGTTCCCGCCGGCGATACCGAGGGGAAAGTCGCCCGACTCACCAATCGCGGTGACCCACTGGATGGCGCCCACGCTGATTGCACCCAGCGCCATGCCGTACCCCCAGCGGCGGTTGGCCAGAAACCCGATAAGACCGCCGATACCGATGAGCACCAACACCGCCAGCCGCAAATAGAGGCTGGCGGGCGGAATGAAGTCGTTACTGAAGTTGTCGCCGAACGCCGCGCCGTTCATCGGAATCAATGGGCCGATCACCACGGCCAACGTGCCCAGCGCACCAGCGACACCGATGGCAGGATTGATGACCGGCTGGCCGTCGGCGCCGCCCGATGACAGCGAGAGCACAAAGGCCAGCACGCCCAACCCAGCTGCGACCGCGGCGAACCAGAAGCCAACCTCTTGCGTGGTGGTGAGTGTGAAGGTGCCGCCACCGCCCAGCAGCACGACTTCCTGATTATCGAACAGCGCTGTCACCTGCCCAATGACCCAGCCGAACACGCCGGCCAGCGCAAGGCCCGCACCGCCTGCCAAGCCAGCACCAACCCGCCGGCCGGTGGCCCCCAAGACTGCGCCGCCAATCAACAAGACTGCAGCAACGACGACACAGATGGTCAGGTTCGATGAGAAGTTGTTGAGCTTGTATTCGTGCTTGTTGACGATGTCGCCGGCGACTGCATAGCTGGCGACCGTCACAAAACTGGTGGCCACGCCCAGCACACCAGCCAGTGTGGCGACGGCAACAAGCGGCGTAATCCGGAAGGCCCGGGTGAGTGGCACCTCGCCGGTATCGCCGCCCTGCGCAGGCCATTGGCCGGTGGTGCCGCCATCCCACGGATTGCCTTCGTACCCCGTCGGAGAGGTCTGCTCAATCACGTTGAGCGCAGCCGTGGGCGCGTACTGATCGGGCGGGTAGGTGGTGGGTGGCGTTGCGGGTGCTGCGGGCTGCGGCGGGGCCAGGCTCGGCGGCGGGAGCAGCATCCCGGCCGCCGGCGTGGGCGATGAATCAGCCGAGGCATGAGCAGACGCGCCGACCAGCGAACCACCGCACTCGGCGCAGAACTTTTGACTGGACTGGACACCGGCGCCACATGACGGACAGAACATTCGCCTACCTCTTCTCGAGCTTCGAGCGGACCGTTCAGAGATTAGGCGAGATCGCCGGTCTCCCACGTCGGTTGCGGGTCGCTGGCCAGCGCATAGCGCTCGGCCATGCGGGCGAGCAGGTAGTCCTCGAACTCGCCCGCGGGCAGGGCCGGCGCGTACAGATGCCCCTGCTGGTGCACACATCCGAGCGCGATGAGCGCATCTGCCTGAGCACCCGTCTCCACTCCGTCAGCAGTCACCGCGAAGCCGATTTCACGGACCAATGCGATGATCGAACGAACGATTGCGCGGTCATGAGGATGAGCGGTGATCGTGTCAATCGAGACCCGATCAATGCGCACCTCGTCCAGCGGCAGCCTTCGCAGCAGGCTCAGCGACGACACGCCACGGGCAAAGTCGTCGAGGCATACACGTCCGCCGCGCAGACGGAACGACGCCAAGTTCGCGGCCGCCGAAGGCAGGTCGCCATCGACCGAGCTTTCACGAACGTCGATGGTGACCAGCGATGCGTCTATGCCCTTCAGCATCTGCTCAATCGGGTCCTCGCGCCAGCTGCGCTCAGTCGCCTCGGGCGCCATGTTGATGCGGAAACGAAATCCATCGGGCAAACCGAGGACGGCCAGGCGACAAATGTGCGAACGCGCGCTCGCAATGACCCGGTCGGTGACCCGCCCCAGCAAACCGGCAGACGCGGCGACGGCCATGAACTCCTGGGCGGTGATGACATGACCATCCCGGCGTACCCAGCGTGCCAGCAGTTCGGCGCCGACAACCTGGCCGTTGGTGGCGTCGATCTCGGGCTGGAAGAAGGCAACAATCTCACCATCGTCAATTGCCCTGCGCAAGGCCTGCTCACCTTCGAGCCGAGTGACCATCTCGCGTTGCATCGACCCGTCGAATAGCTCGACACGGTTGCGGCCGCCGGCCTTCGCCCGGTACAGCGCGGCGTTGGCATGCCGCAGCAGTTCGCTGGCGGTATCGCCATGCAACGGTGAGGCGGCGACGCCGATACTGACGGACGACGGCACCTCGCGACCCTCTGCGTACACGGGCTGGGCGAGCACGCCGACCAAGCGACTCGCGATCGCGGCAGCGGCCGCCATATCGAAGCCGGGTATCACGACCACGAACTCGTCGCCGCCCATACGACCGGCGATCGAGCCGGGCTCCAGACTGCGCGACACACGGTCAGCGATGATGCTGATGAACCGGTCTCCACCGCGGTGGCCCAACGCATCGTTGACTGCCTTGAACCGGTCGAGGTCGCAGAACAGCAGACCGACCGGCGCAAGATCGCTGGCATCGGCCAGTACTTGGTCCAGCAGTTCGAGCGTGCCGCGACGGTTGTAGAGACCGGTCAGCGGGTCGTGGGTGGCCTGGTGCGCAAGGCGCTTGTTGGTCGAGGCCAGCTGATCGTTGACGCCGGTGAGTTCGCTGCGTTCATATGCAAGGTCGCGAAGCAATCGCTCACTGCGCCACTGCAGTCGAATCGCTTCCAGCGTGTTGCGACTGACGACGTGGTGCAGCACCATCAACGCCAACCCGAAGAAGATGGTGAGGATGCCCAGGCTGCGGAGACGTGAGTCGTCGGAGGCAATCAGCGTCGAGGACGACACGAGTATCAGCGGGACAATGAACGCGAGATACATCTCCCGCCGGCCGGCGGTGACAATGCAGGTAATCGCGCCGGCGGTACTGGGGAAGAGCGCGAAGAGCAGCACCAGTTCCGCCGACTTGTCGCCCGCGACCCAGGGGCACATTCCGAAGAGGAGGCCGATGGATGCGAAGGCTGCACCGATCAACAGCTGGGTGGACCGCGGGGTGCCGTTGTTGTGGCTGCGCATGTAATAGCGATAGATCGCCAGCAGCACCACCGCCGTGCTGACAACCGCGACGACGACCCACCAGCCCAGCCGGGCCGAAGCGGCGTCCTCGCGGAGGAGCGAGGAGACCAGCAGCGTGAACGGCAGCAGGAGAAATGGCGTTGGCGCCAGATTGGTGGTGACCATCGACAGTGCGCGCTCACGCACAAAGGAGCCGGTGGCCTCCTCCGATCGGTGCACTCTGGTGTCCGCCACCTGGTCTGCCTTCCCTCGCGAGCGCCCACAGCGGACGCATCTCAAGTGTCTTCGGCAGTTCTGGGTCGGACTTTACGTGGCGGACCAAAATCACGCGAGATACTGCACGGCATGCGCGGCCGCTTTGCACCTTCGCCCACTGGGCAGCTGCACCTGGGCAACCTGCGAACTGCGCTGGTCTCGTGGTTGCAGGCCCGCGCCCAAGGGGGCGAATGGCTGGTGCGCATGGAAGACCTCGACGCGGTGGCCGCCTCTCGTGCGCACGAGGCTGAGCAGCTGTGGTCGCTCGCTGCGCTGGGCATGCGACCCGACGGTGAGGTGGTGCGTCAATCCGAGCGGTTCGATCTGTACCGCGACGCCATCGCAACCCTGCGCGGCCAGAGCCGCGTGTACGAGTGCTTCTGCACGCGTCGCGAAATTCGTGAGGCCGCGCATGCGCCCCACGGCGATCTGCCCGACGCCGCCTACCCAGGCACCTGTCGGACGCTGACCGCCGATCGCCGAGCGGAGTTGGTGGCCGGCGGGCGGCCACCTGCGCTGCGGCTGGCGGCCAACGGCGAGCGATTCCTGGTCCCCGATCTCGTCGCTGGTCAGTACGCCGGCATCAGTGACGACGTCGTGCTGCAACGCAACGACGGCGTACCCGCGTACAACCTGGCCGTCGTAGTGGACGACGCGGTGCAGCGCGTGACACATGTGGTACGCGGTGACGACCTGCTGGGCAGCACACCGCGACAGCGGCTGTTGCAGCAACTCCTGGGCCTGGCCGAACCGGTGTATGCGCACGTGCCGCTGGTGTTGGCTCCCGACGGCTCCCGTCTCGCCAAGCGCCATGGCGCAGTCACTCTTGCGGATCTGGCCGCTCGCGGTGTCGGGCCTGCGCTCGTGCTGTCGCGCTTGGCAGCCAGCCTGGGGCTGTGCGCGCCCGGCGAGACGGTGACTGCCGAGGAGCTAGTGGAGCGCTTTCGGATGGACACCGTGCCGCGCGAGCCGTGGTCGCTCGGCGCCGACGATCTCTGACACGATCGCTCCATGATCGACAATCAACCCGACGACCTGCAACAGATTCTCGGGTACCGCGGCGCCATCGATGAGCAGGTCGGGGTGCGCAGTATTGGCCATGAGGTGCTGGTAGTGCCCTTCTGGACGCCCACGTTTTGCGCGACGGTGATCCGTGCGGCCGAGGCAGTTGGCGCGTTCGAGCCGCAGCCTCACGACCCGGTGCCCGGCCACGAGGTATCGCTGGCGCTGATCAGCCCGCGCCTGTTCGAGGCAGTGGAGATTGACCTCGGCGTGCGCATCTGGCCGCAGTTGCAGACGGTATGGCCGTACATCGACTACCGCGGGCTGCGTGACGTGTTCGTCATTCGCTACGCGATGGGCGAGCAGGAACACCTACGGATGCACCACGACATTGCCCAGGTCTCGGGCTCGGTGAAGCTGAACGAGGGCTACGACGGGGCGGTGCTCGACTTCCCGCGACAGAGCGTCAGCAACGAGGCCGCGAGCGTTGGGGAACTGATCGCGTGGCCGTCGTTGGTCACCCATCCCCACCAAACGATGCCGTTGCGCAGTGGAGTCAAATATGCGCTCACGATCTGGTTCGAGGTGCCGACTTTCTGAAGGGCCCATTGGCTAGCCTGGACTGCGCAACAGTCTTCTCTCCCCAGGGCTTCACACATGACTTCGACCCGTACCGCAATCGTTTGGCTCGGCGTATCGACCGCGCTCATTGGCCTCTCGGCTTGCTCGCAAACCTCCAGCGCCGACTCTCCGGCAAGCTCGCAGACTGCGCCCATCGAGGCCGCCGTCACGCCCGCCCCCACCACGGCTGCCCCGGCCACGGTAGCGCCCACCCAAGCCCCCACCACCACAGCTGTGCCCACCACCACAGCTGTGCCCACCACGACGGTGCAGCCCAACCTGGTGGTTGTCGGCCCGGCGGCGGTACCCATCGTTGCTGTTGGCAAGAACAACGGAGCCGACACGTTCGCGCTGCAAGATCGACTCAATGCATTGGGCTTTTGGGCCGGCTTGCCCGATGGGCAGTACGGTTTCGCCACGGTGCAGGCAGTGATGGCCTTCCAGAAGTACATCGGCTTGCCCGCCACTGGCAAGGTCGACGGTGCCACGGCGGAGTACCTGACCGCCTTTGGCGACAAGGCCCACGGCATGGCCGACAGTGGCACGCTGGTGGAGGTCGACAAGGCAAAGCAGTTGCTGTTCATCGTGGTTGACGGTCAGACGCTGTTCACGTTCAACACGTCCACCGGCAGTGGCATCCCGTACGAGGCTCCCAACAAGAACGATCCCACCAAGATTGAAAAGGGCGACGCTGTCACACCCGCCGGGCTCTTCAAGGTGACACGCGAGCGTCCGGAAGGCTGGTGGGAGGGCGACCTCGGCCAGATCTACCGCCCGAAGTACTTCGTCGGCGGCATCGCCATCCACGGCATGACCAGCGTGCCCAACTACCCGGCCTCGCATGGCTGCGTTCGGCTCAGTACGCAGGCCATGGACTTCGTGTGGGACAGCGGGCTGGTGCCCGTGGGTACCCCCGTATGGGTTCACGAGTAGTTCCGTGTTGCCCCACATCGGCGCCGCTGCACCCTGGACCGACCCGGAGGTCGTGTCGCTTCGTCGGCTGCCGATGCGTGTGCCGCTGCCAGTTGATGGCAAGGGTCGGCGGCGACGCAGCCTGAATGGCACATGGCAGTTCCGGCTGTTCGACTCTCCGGCAGCGGTGCCCGCGAGCGCGCTCACCGGCGCCACTACTCGCTGGCAGCAGCTGGCTGTCCCAGGCAACTGGACGGTACAGAACACCGGCGACTACCCGCACTACACCAACGTGCAGATGCCCTTTCCGGGGCCGCCGCCGCGCCTGCCCGAGCACAACCCCACCGGCGTGTACCGGCGGGCGTTCCAGGTGCCGGCCGCGTGGAAGGGCCAGCAGCTGGTTCTCCACGTGGGTGGCGCGGAGAGCGTGCACGCGGTGTGGGTCAACGGCCAGTTCGCGGGCTACGGAACCGATAGTCGGCTGCCCAGCGAGTACGACATCACCGCGCTCGCCCGGCCCGGTGCCAACGAGGTCGCCATCGTCGTCGCTCGTTATAGCGCGCTCAGCTATGTGGAGGACCAGGACCAGTGGTGGATGGCCGGGTTGCACCGCGAGGTGTTCATCGAGGCGCGCAGTGCCGCACACCTGGCCGATGCGGTCTGCCATGCCGACCTCGCAGTTGCGCACGGCGTTGGTTCACTCTCGGTCACCACCAGCGTTGGATGGAGCGACCAGCCGCTGGCCGGACACCGGGTACGCGTCACGTTGCTGGGGCCAACGGGGCGGCGGGTCGGTAAGCCGTCGGTCGTTGCGGTGCCAGCCAGCTTCGCCGTGCCGTACGTGTTCGAGGGCTTTATCACGCGCCACCAGCTGACAGTGCCGTCGGTGCAGCCGTGGTCTGCCGAGTCACCGACTCGTTATCGGGTGCAGGTCGAGCTGCTCGCCGACGACGACACCGTGGTCGACAGCACGCATCAGCTCGTCGGATTTCGTCACGTGGAGATTCGCCAACGGCAACTTTTGGTGAATGGCCAGCCGATCTGGATTTTCGGCGTGAACCGACACGACCATCATCCCGAGCGCGGCAAGGCCGTCACCGTCGCCGACATGCGCGCCGACCTGCTGACCATGCGGGCGCACAACATCACCGCCGTGCGCACCTCGCACTACCCCAACGACACGGCCTTTTACGACCTGTGCGACGAGCTGGGTTTCTACGTCGTCGACGAAGCCAACATCGAAAGCCACGGCTACAACACCAGCCTGTGCAACGACTCGCGGTGGCGAAGCGCCTGGGTCGCGCGCGGCAGTCGGATGGTGGAGCGCGATCGCAACCACCCGTCCATCATCTTCTGGAGCCTGGGGAACGAGAGCGGCTACGGCACCAACCACGACGCGCTGGCCGGCTGGATTCGCAGCGCCGACCCCAGCCGACCGCTGCACTACGAGGGCGCGGTACTGCACAAGGGTTGGGTTGATGGCGGCATGGCCAGCAACGACATCGTGTGCCCGATGTACCCCACGATCGCCGCCATTCGCGAATACGGCGAGGCTGGCATTGGAACGCGGCCGCTCATCATGTGCGAGTACAGCCATGCGATGGGCAACAGCAACGGCTCGCTGGCGGACTACTGGTCGGTCATCACCACCACGCCCGGTCTACAGGGCGGGTTCATCTGGGAGTGGAAGGACCACGGCATTCGCCAGGTGCTGCCTGACGGCACCGTGCGGTTGGCCTATGGCGGCCAGTTCGGCGACAAGCCGAACGACTGCAACTTCGTGGCCGATGGCATGGTCGATAGCTACGGCGTGCCGCACCCGGCGATGCGCGAAGTGGCGTGGGTGCACCGACCGGTGACGATGACGCGTACGTCGACGGGTGCGCTGGTCATCAGCAACCGACAGTCGTTCACCGGGCTCGGCTGGTTGCGCGCCACCTGGGGGCTACGAATCGACGGCGTTCTGCACAGTTCCGGGCGCCTGGCGCTACCGGCTGTTGCCCCGCACTCGTCGGTCACGGTTCCGCTGCCATGCGAGGTGCCGGCGGGCAGCGGCGAGGTGCACTTCTCTGTCCGCTTCGAGACCATTACCGACCAGCCGTGGGCGCCGAAGGGGCACCTGGTGGCGTGGGATCAGGTGCAGCTGCGCGCGACGAGGAAGGGTCACCGCGTGACTGGAACTGGAACCGGCACCGCCCGTGACATCGACCGGGTGTTGGTTGCGCCGGTGTCGTTGACGCTCTGGCGGGCGGCCACCGACAACGACGGCTTCAAGCTGATGCCCGACCTCGCCAAGCGGCTCCGCGTTGGCGGCCAGGGTTTACGCCTGTGGGAGGAAGCTGGGGTCGACAGGCTGCCCGCTGAGGAACTGGTGCGGCACACATGTGAGCGCCGCGAGGTGGACGGTGCGGTCGAGTACCACCACGACGTGATCGTGCCCGAGGCGCTGGCCGACCTGGCGCGCGTCGGCGTGCAGTTCGCGCTGCCCGGCCGCTTCCGAGAGTTGCGCTGGTTCGGTCGTGGGCCCGGCGAGAACTACCCGGACCGCAACGCCGGCTCACCGTTGGGCATCTGGAGCGGCGAGCCTGACCAGCCGCCGTATCTGGTGCCCCAGGAGTTCGGCTTGCGCACCGAGTGCCGTTGGTTCGAGTTCATCGACCCGGTGAAGGGGCAGACCCTACGGGTCGACGTCTTGTCGGGCACCACGCCGGCGGGCACACCCAGCCCGGCCGTGCTGCACTGCTCGGCAACTCATTACACCGCCGATGACCTGTTCGCCGCGACTACGCAGACGGAGCTCTCGCCGCGGCGTGAGCTGATCGTGCACCTGGATGTTGCCCATCGCGGGCTGGGTACCGGCAGCTGCGGTCCTGATGTGTTGCCGCAGTATCGGCTGGCGCCTGGTCGCTACCACTTCGGCTACCGGCTCAGTCTCGGGCCGGTCTCCCTCACCATCTAGGGAGCTCGCCGGATCCGAAGCTGAGTATCGGCAGCGGTGCGACAGGTGCCGGTCGCGAGGTCGAAACGCCAGCCGTGCAGGGTGCACACAAACTCGTCGCCATCGATTTCGCCGAACACTTTCAGGTCGGCCTGACGATGCGGGCAGGTGCGTTCCACAATCCAGCCGTCGATCTCGAACTCCTCGGCGGCGAGCAGGCCGCGATTCGGGTCGTGTTTGCGCACGGCTTCGGCTTCGGCACGGCGCATGCGCTCGACGGAGAGCGATTTGAAGAAGTTGTAGAGGTACTCGTTGAATGGGCCGTCGCGCCACGCGGTGAAGCGACAGGAGAGGAACAGTGCGTTGCTCCAGTCGTTGGCGCGTTGAGCAACGACTGTCTCCACCAGCTCGCGTTGGATGGTGAAGCGGAACGACTGTGCCTCGCCCTTCCACTCGCGAACCTCGCCGTTGGGGAAGTCGATGGCTACCGACAATCCTCCCGGCTGTTTCGGGTCGCCGGCGTGCAGCACGCAGACGGCGCCGACCGAAGCACACAGCGAAGGGGCCATCGCCATCAACGGTTCCCACCATGCCTTGAGCGTCGCCAACAGATCGGGAGTGGGCGGGTGCCACTTGCTACGCATCTGGTCCAGCCACGGCATCCAGTCGGCCTGGTAGCGGCGCAAGTATGCCTCTTTGTGGTCGAAGATTGCCTGCACTTCGGCGTCGGGCAGCGGGTGCGTGATCGTCATCTCATCGGTCGGCTGGTCGGTGCCGAATTCGATCTCTGTGCCGGGGATGGCGAGGATGCCGGTGTGGCCAGCGGCAGCGAGCCGGCTCATGAAACTGCGCTGGTCGGGGAAGATGCTCAGCTCGTCGCCGGTGATGACGTTGGCAGCCCACAGGTCTGGGTCGAGGAATGCGGGCGGGCCGGCGCTGGGCACGACGGCGCGGGCGTTGGTCGCTTCCACGTACCGCATCGCGCGCGTGAACTGGCTGTCCACCTTGGCGTCGACCAGTTCGCGCATACGCTCTGGCGTCTCCTCATAGACCATCGGGTACCAGATTGCCCCGCTGTACTGAATCCAGTGCAGGTCGACCGGGCCATGCTCGCCCAGCGCTTCGAGAGGGCTGGTGCGGCAATCGTTTTGGTTGGCCAGCCGGCCGGTGCCGTCGCTGATCACTAGCGCCGAGTCGCCGCCGGGGCCGTCGGTGATGCTGATCTCACAGTGAATGGAAATGCGCAAATTGGGGCCAAGCGCCATCTCGTCACCATCGATGGTGCGGATGATGTTGTTGAAACCCAGCCGACGCATGATGCGCTCGAGTTCCCGCGTCGGGTAGCCGGGGATGAGGACCTTGGTGTCCTTGTTCATGTTGGCCGCCAACCACTCCTCGTCGAGGTGGTCGGCGTGGATGTGCGAGATGTACAGGTAGTCCGGGTTACAGATGCGGTGCATCAGCTCCGTGGACAGCTGGTCGTTGCGCGGGAAGACAAACCAGGAACCGAAGAATGTGGGCAGGAACCATGGGTCGCAGCAGATCGACCCGTCGACCGTATCGACGAGGATCCCTGCGTGACCGATTGACGTGGCACGCATACGTTGAGGCTACCGGCGGTGCCGGAGCGGGCGAGGTCAGGCGACGGGGGCGTCGGTGAACTGTTGGCCGGCGCGCGATACGTGCTCGGTCCAGGCGCTGCCATCCCAGTAGCGCAGCTCGAAGCGGCCGGCCGGGTCGGCGTACCAACCCGAAGGAACGGTGGGGGCAGCGGGGGCCGGGGTGTAGACGGGGGCCGGGGTGTAAGCGGGGGCCGGGGTGTAGGCCGGGGGTGCTTCGACGATGGGAGCCAGCGGGGCGGGCTCGGGGGCGACTGCCCAGCCGGCAGGCTCGGCGACGACTGCTGCTTCGACGGTTGCCTCGGCCGGAGCCGCGACTTCGGCGTCATCGGCTACTGCCTCGCGACTGAGGAAGGCGGTGACATCACCACCGGTGGGGACGATGCTGACCACTGACCATCCCTGTGCCGAGTGCTCGGTGAGCTGTGCGGCAAGGGCAGCGGGGTCGAAGGACGAGGAACTGACGGAGACGAATTCGACGGACATGAGAACGAACAGTAGCGCGCGCTCCGCACCGTGGCCATGGGCAGTCTCGCCCTTTGCTTGCGGGCGAACTACGCGGGCAGAACAAGCGCGTGTACGTCGGTGGCCTCGGGGGCCCCGTCGTACACCAGCGCTCCGTCGCGCAGTGCCAGCAACCGTTGCACGCGACTGACGAATGCGAGCTCGTGCGTGGCGACCAGCAAGGTGGCTCCGGAGGCCGCGGCCTCGTCGAACAATTCGAGCAGGGTGTTCTTGCCGGCCTGGTCGAGGCCAACGAACGGCTCGTCGACCAGCATCACTTGAAAGGGACGTACCAACGCAATCGAGATCGCTGCCTTTTGGCGAAGGCCGCGGCTGAAGGTGGTCGGAATGTCGTCGCGGCGGTCACTGAGGTGCAATCGGTCCAGCAGTGTCTCGGCCTTGCCGACCCAGTCCGTCACGCCGTGCAAGCGGCCGACGTACTCGAGGTGTTCCCACAGCGAGAGGTCGTCGTAGAAGGTGGGGGTATCGCTGAGCCAGCTGAGGGCGGTTCGCGCCTTCTGGGTACCCGCCAGGTGGCCGCAGATGTAGGCCTCGCCGGCGGTGCTGTCCAACAGGCCGGCGGCCATCCGCAGGAGGGTGGTCTTGCCGCTGCCGTTGTGACCAACGAGCGCGACATGTTGGCCCTGAGGCACTTCCACATCCAGGGGCAGGAGCGCTGGGCGATCGCCGTAGTCCTTGGTCAGTTGCTGCGTGCTGAGTGCTGCGCTCATGCGCCGCTCCTTTGTGCTGCCCTTTGGGACGCGGTTTGCGCGCGACCCTCGTCCATGAAACCGCGGATCTTTGCCCGCAGGCGGTCGCGCACTTTGACCCAGTAGCAGGTTGCGGTGATGACCAGCAGGCTGCCGATGCCGCCTCGAATCGACGCCGAGACCACCGAATCGCCAAGTGTGAGTGCGGCTCGCGGCAGCAGCACCGTGCACGTGCCGATGGCGCTGATGAGTAGCGGCCACAGCAGGCGAATCAGCGTGGTGAAGCCGGCCATTTCGGGCGGGATGAACGACTGCTGGCTCGACGAGCTGGAGGTGTCTTTGGCGTCGCGGACGATACTGATGATGCCGCCCGACACGCCGCCCAACAGGGTGGGCAGGGCGAGGATCGCGGCAGGCGCGATGGCCTCGCTGTTGCCGCCGAGCGTAAGGATTGCCGCCACCGCGGTGACGACCGAGAGCGGTATGAGTGCCACGAGCGGGGCGGCGAGGTGCCGGGCCATCAGCTCGCCGCGGTCCACCGGGTAGCTGTCGTTGTAGTCGGGCTGGTCGACCTCTTGTGAGAGCGGCTCCATCACTTCCAGACCGAGGATGAAACCGAGCAACGCCGAGCCGAGCATGGCCGGGGTGGTGCCGCGAATGGTGGCGGCCTGCAGCACGCCGATGGCTGCGGCGATGGCGGCCAGGCGCACCAGTCGCGGTGCGGGGAAACGCAGCAGACCGTGCCAGCCGCGGCGCCAGACGGTGGAGGTGAGGCTGATGCTGGTGGCCGGGCGCAGGCGCAGCCATGGGCGGCGGCGGGCCGTCTCCTGGTTCAGCTGGCGGCGCAGCAGGATGACGGTGCGCAGGTCTTGCATGGTCACGGCGAAGCGCAGCTGGGCGACGAGCGCGGCACGACGGGAGAGGGCTTCCAACGAGATCCGCCGCAGCAGGACGAGGCCGGCGATGACGGCGGCGAGTGCGAGACCGGCGGCGATGAGGTCGGCGGGGTGTTGCCGCCAGCCCCACAGGCCGAGGTCGCCGAACCGGTCGGCGGGGCCGGGCACCTCGGTAGCGACGGCGATGGCCTGCCAGGTGAAGATGCCCACGCCGGCGGCGGTGGCAATCCAGCGCGGGAGGCGAAGGGTGTGGGCGAGCAGTGCCGAGCCGCCCCAGACCAACGCGGCGGTGGCGCCGAACAATGCGCCACCCGCGGCCCATGACATCAGGGTGCCGGGTAGCCGGCGGCCGGCAAGCTGGCCGACGATGGCGCCGGCGGTGGCCGCGGTGAAGACGGTGCCGCGGATGCGCTGGGTGGCCGGACGCAGGAGGGCGCGGCGCCGGTCAACTGGAG
This sequence comes from Ilumatobacteraceae bacterium, assembly GCA_043740085.1. Classification (GTDB taxonomy): domain Bacteria; phylum Actinomycetota; class Acidimicrobiia; order Acidimicrobiales; family Ilumatobacteraceae; genus UBA668. The sequence continues at coordinate 16,525 of JAYUCY010000109.1, read as the reverse complement.
AGAGCATGACGTGCACGACGTCGGCGGCTTCGAGGGCGATGGGGCCGCCTTGCGAGCCGCCGCGCAAGCCGGCCAGAAGACCGATGCACACGAGCAAGCCGAGCACGGCGGGCGCGTGTTGCGCGAACTCGGCAGCAGTGCCGGCGGCGACGTCCTCGTCGTTGATCGAGCTGCTGATCCACAGGATGCTGCCACCGCCAAAGATGCCCAGCAGGTAGACGCGGTAGGCGGCCTCGAACCATTCGATGTTGCCGAGGCGGTGCAGTTGGCGCGTGCGCCGAAGGTGGCGCAGCGCAGAGTATGGGGACTCGGGCTTCGTTGGGCTGGGCGGTGCGGCGAGGTCGGTCATGGTTGGCCGAGTTCGGCTGGGCGATCGGGGTCCGCTGACCAGCCAGACCAGCTGGCCACGTACAGGCGCGGCGGGGTGAGGCCGGCATGCTCCATGGCCACGATGTTCATGCATGCGCTGACGCCAGAGCCGCAGTAGGCGACCGACGGCGTGTCAGCGTCGGCGATGCCGAGGGCTGCATAGTGCGCGTGGAGTTCCTCGACGGTCAGCAGTTCGCCGAGGTCGTTGAGAACTGCCGACCACGGCGCGCTGCGGGCGCCGGGGAGGTGGCCGGGGCGCAGGTCGATGAGGGCTTGTTCACCGGTGAACCGTGCCAGCGGGCGAGCGTCGATGACGGCGCCACCGGCTGCGGCCAGTGCCGAGGTTTCGTCGGCGGTGGCGAGCCGGTCGCGGGGCCACGGAGTCTCGGTGAACGTGTTCGGAGTCGGTGCCGTAGCCGGGCCGGTCTCGGTCGGGAGGCCTGCGGCGGCCCAGGCATTGAGGCCGCCGTTGAGCACGGCCGCTTGGCAACCCAGCATGCGCAGCATGACGACGAGGCGGCCGGCGGTGAGGCCACCGGTGTCGTCGTAGGCAATGACGACGGTGTGGTCGCCGATGCCAAGTGCGCTCATCGAGGCGGCAAATGCCTCTGGGGTAGGGAACGGGTGACGGCCATCGGTGACGGGTAGGCCATGCGCGACGAGCGCGTGCTCGAGGTCGACCCAGACGGCACCGGCGATGCGGGACTGTTCGAATGCTGCGCGACCGTCGCGACCGTCGAGATACCAGCGCACATCGGCGACCACCAGGTGCGTGGGATCGAGCCCGGCAACGGTTTCACGGGCGACGACCGGGCCAATCACGTGCAGCATCCTGCCAGCACATTTACGTGATCGTGCGCCAGAATGGGGGAATGTCATACGACGCGATCTCCACCCTTCACGACGTCGAGGCTGCACTCGCGATCGTCGCACTCATCGGCGCCGTGCTGATGGTGGCAGCCCGGCTGATTCCAACGGTGATCGGCGTTCGCTTCCTTGATGCGCTCTACCGCGTGCAGTTGCCGCTGGCCGCCCTGGTTGCGGTGACGGCCACCTCGGGCAGCCTGTTCTTCAGCGAGTTCAACGAGCAGTGGATTCCGTGTCGGTGGTGCTGGTTCCAGCGCATCTTCATGTACTCGCTGGCGGTCATTCTCACGGTGGCGGCCATTCGTCGCGACCGCAATGTGAAGTGGTTCGCGGTGCCGCTGGCCGCCATCGGAATCTGCGCAAGCTTCTGGCACATTCTCATCGAACATCGCGTCGTCGAGGAATCGCAGGCGTGTCTCAGCGTGCAGAGCTGTGCATCGCCGTGGCGTGTGTCGTTCGGCACGCTCGGGTTCAACGACGACGGTGTCTTCGTCTGGACCGGTTTCCCGATCACCCTTGCTGTGATGGCATTTTGCGGTTTTGCTGCCATCCTTGCGCTGCTGCTTACCCCAGAACCCCTCGACAGTGAACCCCTCACAACAGAGCCCCTCACCAACGACCTCACGGAGGCAAAAGAAGATGGCCAATCGTCAGCGGGCTGAGGCCCGGCGCAAGGCACAGGCAAAGGCATCTCGCTCCTCGGGCGAGGGCGACGGCAGCAGCAAGATGCGCATCTGGATCGGCCTCGCCGCAGTGGTCGCGCTCGTGGTTGGCATTGTGGTGTTCGCGAGTCGCGGCGACTCGAACTCCAACGGTGCAGGCTCCGACACCACCCTTGCCGGTTCCTCGCTGCCCGACAGCCAGCCAGTCACGTTCACGGGCGACGCGCTCGCCAAACTCGACGACACCCTGACACCCGACCCTGCCGTCGGGCTGGATGCACCGTTGCTGTCAGGCCTCAACTTTGCGGGCGAATCGATTGTGATGGACCCGGCTACCAAGGGCCCGTACATGCTGGTTTTCCTGGCGCACTGGTGCCCGCACTGCAACGCCGAGGTGCCCCGTCTCAATGACTGGAAGCACAGTGGTGCGGTGCCGCCGGAGCTGAACGTCATTGGCGTCGCCACCGCCGTGTCGTCGGCCAGCGCCAACTATCCGCCGGCCACGTGGTTCTCGAACAAGGGCTGGGAATGGCCCGTGATGGTCGATGAGAAGAGCGGTGACAACGGCGAAGCCGGCAAGGCCGCCAACACTTACGGTGCTCCGGGCTGGCCGTATTTCGTGATCGTTGGCGCTGATGGCAAGGTCAAGGTTCGAGTCTCGGGTGAGCTCGAGGTTTCCGAGCTTCAGACCCTCGTCGAAGCCGCGCTCGCCGCCTGAGCCAACACCTCTCGTAGCGGCAACCCGAGCGCTACTGCCGCGGCAGCTGCGTCGTCATGTTCGGGTTTCGCGCGTCCGGGGGCAAGTTTCACTCTGATCGGGTGGCCTTGGATGTGGACGACGATTTCTTCTCTTCGTTGCGGCCAGCGCTGCACGATGCTGCCGCGCATGCCCAGCGAGCCGGTCTCCTTGAGGAGGACTTGTCCAACCGCTGCGAACACGGCCGGGTCGCACAGTGCGTGCACGGTGTGCGCGGGGCGACCCTTTTTCATCACGATCGGCGTAGCCCACGCGTCGTAGGCGCCGGCCTGCAGCAGGGCGCCGATGGTGTGCGCGATGACTTCGCCGCTGATGTCGTCGACATTGACCTCGAGTAGTTGCGCTGGCTGGCCGGGCGCTGGCGTGTCGCTGGATGCGGTCTCGGTGCCAATCACGACCTGCACCACGTTGGGTCGGCCGGGGATGTCGGCGGTACCGGCGCCGTAGCCGATGCTGCGCACGGTCATTGCGGGCATCGGCCCGAACTCGTCGGCCAGTGCAACCATCAGCGCGACGCCGGTAGGTGTTGCCAATTCCTTACGATCGGCGATGCCGAGACTGGGTGCGCCGCGCCGGGCCAGCAGTTCCATCACGGCCGGCGAGGGGTTGGGGATCTCGCCGTGCGCCGCCTTCACGGTTCCCTGGCCGACAGTGATCGGGCTGCACACGATGCGATTGATATTGAGGACTTCCAGCGCCGCACAACTGCCGACGATGTCGATAATCGCGTCCATCGACCCGACCTCGTGAAACTCGACGTCGTCCACCGGCACGCCGTGCATCGTCCCCTCGACTTCGGCCAACGCCCGAAACACCCGCTGTGCGCGTTCGGCCACCCGCGCTGGCAAGTCCGACGCCTCGATGATCGCCCGCACTACGGCATAGGGCCGATGCCCCCCGAGGGATTGGTCGTGGGAATGGTCGTGTCCGTGGTCGTGGTCGTGTCCGTGGTCGTGCGTGTGCGCGTCGGGGGCTGGGCCCTCCGCGTGGACGTGGCCCGCTTCGTCGAACGTCGCCACCACGGCTTTCGTAGCCGACAAACCACAGCGCATGACGGGTTCGAAGTGGAGGGCGTACTCGTCGATCGTCAGGCCGGCCACAATTGCGGCGACTGCCATCGGGTCGGCGCCGGCGTGCACCAGCGACGCCATCGTCATATCGCCGGCCGTCCCCGCGAAGCAGTGGAACCACGCTGTCCGGCCGGTCGCCACATCATTCATCGCCGCGTCAGTCATCGGAACATCCTTGCCACTGCGCAGGCAGCGCCGAATCCGTTGTCGATGCCGACCACACTGACACCGCTGGCACACGAGGCGTGCATCGCCAGCAGCGCGGTCACGCCGTCGAGCCCGGCGCCGTAGCCAACACTGGTCGGAACCGCCACCACGGGCCCAGCCGTCAACCCGCCGACAACGCTGGCCAGTGCACCCTCCATCCCCGCAACCACGACCACGGCGTCGGCCGATGTGATGCGGTCGAGGTGTGCGAGCAGTCGGTGCAGTCCAGCCACGCCAACGTCGGTGAGCCTGTCGGGCGCGAACCCCAACGCCTGCAGGGTGAGTACACATTCATCGACCACTGGCACATCGCTGGTGCCCGCGCTGACCACCAGCACCCGCGCGGTACGAGCGGGGACCGGGCAGCGCCACAGCACACATCCGGCCCTCGTTTCGCCATGGGCATGCAGGTCCATCACGGTTGCGGCCGTTGCCGCCGAAACCCGAGTGAGCAGCACCGGCCCCGAGCCACCGGCCAATAGTTCGCCGACGATCTCGATGCACTGCTGGTCGCTCTTGCCCTGCCCGTAGACCGCCTCGGGCATGCCCTGGCGAAGAGCTCGGTGATGGTCGACCAGGGTGTCGCCAACTTCGGCGAACGGCAGCCGGCGCAATTGCGCTACGGCGGCGTCGGGCGCGACCGCTCCAGACCGCACACCGTCGATCAGTTGCTGCAGCTCGCCTTCGTCCATCTTCCCCATTGTGCCGTGCGACCAGCTCATAGCGAACGGTCCAGGTCCGAGTTTCCTCCCACCGCATCATGCGGCTCTCCGCATGGGAGGGCCGGTGCTCATCACCGTGCCATCGGGCAGGTTGATGGTGAGCGTGCGATCGGCGAGCAAGGTAAGTGCCCACCCGCCCTCGTGCACCAAGTGATGATGCTTCGAGCACAGTGGCAGCAGATTGTCGAGATCGGTGAAACCACCATTGCGCCACCAATGCACGTGGTGAATCTTGGTGTGAGCAAAACGGGCCGGACACCGAGGCACCGCACACGTGGCGTAGAGGCCTCGCAGGACTCGCCGCTGCGCCGCATTGGCCAACCGAGTCGATCGACCCAAATTCAGCTCGCCCGGCGCGTGCAGCACGACCCCGTTGCGCACAATCACCGTGTGCACGTCGGCCCGGCCGAACAGATCGAGCAACACACGATGCGGCACCTCGACCGGCAACCCCCAATCCACCACCGGCTCTCGCTCAGTGATCAAGCCACATTCGACGTCGGTGTCGGCATCGGCATCGGCGTCGGCGTCGGCGTCTCGCGCATCGACGACGACGATGATCTCGGGGCGGGCCATTCGCGCTCCGCCTCCGGTCAGTAGCGACAGCAGGGCGTGGGCACGAAGGTACGCCTGCCGCTGCAGGGGATTCGTGGGACACCCCGATGGCACTCTGTCGTGAAACATCGCCTCGACCTGGCCCGCAATCAACTGATCGAACGCCAACGCCGCCACCGGATCTAGTAGGAGCCGCCACTCGTGCATGCCTTCGCCCGCCAACCGCCACGACAACCCGACCATGGCCTCCTGCGCGGCCAACCGATCGGTGCCCTCATCCGATGCAAGCGCCCGCTGCGCGAGCCGCACCCGCTCGGCAATGAACGACGAGAACTGCTCGGGCGTTCGACCCGCCGCACCCGCGGCCAGCCCGGCGGCATCGAGCAGCACCCGATCGCGCACCAGCGGCTCGAGCCGCTGCAACCGACGTACAGCAACATCCAGGTGCGCCCCCGTAGCCGCCCCCGACGACAACAACGAAGCCAGCCCAGGCAGCTGGCGAACGACCGCAGCCCGCGCCAGCAGGACGGTTGCATCGCGCAGAGACCCGCCCGTGGCATCGGCAATGAACTTCTCGGGAAACGACGACGCACCGACGGCCACCGAGGCCAGCCGCACCTCCTGCCCCTCCACCCACGAGCGCACCTGGCGCAGCTGCGCGAACCCGGCCGCGAGCGCGGGCAACGACGAGTCGGTTGGGGCGCAGGAAACCTGCCGCACCAGTTCGAAGATGTCGCCGGAAGTCATACGAACAACAGTACTCAAGGGGTGTGACATAGTACTGTGAACAACGACGGAGCCCCAGAAAGCGGCCACCGTGACACCTGGTGGCGCAATAGCCTGCAGTCATGACATCCGCTCGCATTCGTGTCGGCTTCCTCGGGCCGCTGGGCACGTTCACCGAGCAGGCCATCATGACGCAGCCCGACCTGGCTGCCGCCGCGCACGTCCTCTATCGCACCATGCCCGACGTACTCGATGCGGTCGAGGCCGGCGAGGTCGATCTCGGGTTTGTGGCCATCGAAAACTCGATAGAGGGCATGGTCAACCTGACGCAGGATGAGTTGGCATTCGCACACGATCTGCTGATCCAGCGCGAGGTGGTGCTCAACATCGAGCACTGCCTGTTGGCCAAGGCGGGCACCACGTTTGACGATGTGAAGGTCGTGCTCTCCATCCCCGTTGCCAGTGCGCAGTGCCACACGTACTTGCGCACACACGTTGGCCGGGCCGAGCTGCGGGCATCGAACTCGACTGCCGAAGCCGCCCGCATGGTGGCTGAGGAGTTGGGCGCGGGCACGGCTGCCGTCGCGCCTCGTAGCAGTGCCGAGCTCTACGGCTTGGAGATCCTGGCCGCCGACATTGCCGACCACCCGGGCAACCAGACCCGCTTCGTGGTCGTGGCCAAGCAAGGCATTCCCGCCCCCACAGGGCACGACTGCACGGCGCTGGTCATCTATCAGCGCGCCGACGAGCCGGGCAGTCTCATCTCGATCCTGCAGGAGTTTGCGGCCCGACGCATCAACCTCAGCAACCTGCTGTCGCGACCCACGAAGGATGGCGGCCTGGGCGACTATTGCTTCGTCGTCTACGCACACGGGCATGTGGCCGACGAGCTGATGGCCGACGCGATGCGGGCGCTCCACGCCAAGCAGGGCAAGGTGAAGTTCCTGGGCAGTTACCCTGCTGCGGGCGAGCATGCGAGCACGACTCGGGAGCACGCCGATGCCCGTTGGCGCGAGGCCGACGACTGGGTGCAGCGGTTGCGCAACACGATCGATTGAGCGTGCGGGCGCAGGGTGGCCAGATCACCAAGTTCGAGCAGGTCTGGGTGCCCTGAGTTCTGCCTCGGTTCACCTCTTTCAGATTCCCACGGGATTCCCCTGGCTCACCGTCCGACTGCAAAGTCGAGCGGTGACGTCGATTTCGCCACGATAGATTCGAGCCCGGAACGGTGGCAGAGCGGCCAAATGCATCCGCCTTGAAAGCGGAAGGGTTCACGCCCCGGGGGTTCAAATCCCTCCCGTTCCGCCAGGGGTGTTCGTGGATGTTCACCGCAGTCCACCGACGTACAAACTTGGATGCTCTGACCAGGTCTTTCGTTGCGTAGACGTCCACCGGCGTTGTAGCGCGTCGCTCCCAGGGTTGCTCCCGGATGCCCCCTTTGTTTGGGGGGGCGTTGCTCCCGGCGTTGCAACCTCATCGACATCGCCAGGTACGTCGGCCACAAAGACGAGGCGACAACTGCCGTCTACGCGAGGTCACGCGGCGAGCGTCCGAAAGCGACCGCAGCGATGGCCGCGTCGATGCTTGATCCTGCGGCGGAGCGACGCGTACCGACCTAAGCGCCCAGCCCGTGGGTTACCTGCAGTTGAAACTGCGACTCGAAAACCCGACGGAAATCCGAACAAGCCGACCGTGGGCTTGGCTCGCCTGGTTCAGAGGTGGGCGGGGAAGCCGAAGCGTGCGAACGCCTCGGTGTCGAGGAAGGCATGAAACTCGGCGACTCGGGCGCCGCGTAACTCCAACACTTGCAATGCCCAGGGGGCGTGTCCTCCCTGGGGGTCGACTCGGTACTGGGCAAAGGCAGGGCAACCGTTGGCCCAACCGGCGAGCAGTTTCGAGCCCTCGCATCCGGCGCCAGGTCCGGCCCACCATGCCAGTACGTCGTCGCGCCCTTGCAGCCACATCGCGTATGGCGGCATGGATTGGATGACGTCGTCGTGCAGGAGCCGGCTGAGAGCGTCCATGTCGTACCGCTGGAAGGCGTCGACGTATTGCGCGAGGAGGCGTTGCTGGTCGTCGGTCAGCGCCTCGGCGGGCACCGGTGCGGGGGCGGATTCGGCCATCGTTGCTCGGGCACGCTGCAACGCACTGTTGATCGACGGCGTCGATGTGTCGAGCAGTTCGGCGACCTCGGTGGCGGGCCAGCGCAACACATCGCACAGCACGAGGGCGGCACGCTGGCGCGCAGGGAGACGCTGCAGGGTCGAAACGAAGGCGAGCCGGATGGTGTCGCGAGCGGCGACCACCTCGGCGGGGTCTCCGTGGAGATCGATGACGTGCTCATCGGCGATCGGCGTGATCCAGGTGTGCTCGGGGAGAACGTCGGACAGGTGGACGGGTTCTGGAGTGCGCACGGGGCCGAGGTCCATAGGTCGTGCGCGACGCTGACGGCTGCGCCCCATGTCGATGCACACGTTCGTGGCGATGCTGAAGAGCCATGATCGGATGCTTGACCGACCTTCGAAACGGTCGGCAGCCTTCCATGCCTTGATCATCGTTTCCTGCACAGCGTCTTCGGCTTCTGCTCCCGAGCCGAGCATGCGGTAGCAGTAGCCGGTCAACGCTCGCCGGTGGACCTCGATGTCGTCCGCCAGGAGTGTCTGGGTCTGGGTGCTCATCTGGGTCATCGTAGATCCGTTTCGTTGAGATCAGGGTCGGCCCGATCGTCGAGAAGGAGTCCAGTCACGCCGGCGAGGTCGAGCAGCGCCCGCAGTTGGTCGGACGCTCCGGCCAGCTTCACGGTGCAACCGAGTCGTTGGGCGACGAGCACGAGCTGGCACAGGTCATCCACAGCTCCGAGATTCGGGGGCGGCATCACGCTCGTCAACGCGCTCAACCGTCGACGGCGGTCCTCACCGCCGCGATGTCGATCTTGCCCATCGTGAGCATCGCGTTGAAGGCTCGCTCGGCGCGCCCTGGGTCGGGATCGCTGAGCAGCTCGGCCAACTCGTCGGGGAAGACCTGCCAAGAGAACCCGTAGCGATCCTTGAGCCAGCCACACGGGCCGGGCTCGCCGTCCTCGGTGAGCGTGTTCCAGTAGCGGTCGACTTCTGCCTGGTCGGCGCAGTCGATCAGCAGCGACACCGCCTCGGAGAAGGTGAACTGCGGGCCGCCGTTGATCGCCGTGAACGGCTTGCTGTCGAGGCTGAAATCGACCGACATGACAGTGCCGGCTTTACCCGGGCCGGCCTCGGTGTAGTGGGCGACGCGGGTGATCTCTGAGTTCGGGAACACCGAGCAGTAGTACTCGGCGGCCTCCTGGGCGTTGGTGTCGAACCACAGGTTGGTGATGAAGCGGGGCATTTCAGGTCTCCTAGAAGTCGGGGGTGGGTGGGATGTCGGCGGGGCGGTAGGTGCAGACGAGCACTCCGCTGTCGGTCGTCTGAACCGAGACGAGTTCCAGCGCACGCATCTGTCCGTCAGCGGGGAAGACGGTCTTTCCCCCGCCCAGCAGCACGGGCTCGATCATCAACAGCAGTTCGTCGACTAGGCCGGCGCTCAAGAGTGCGGCGGCGAGCTGAGTCGAGCCCATCACCGAGAGTGTTCCGCCGGGTTCGGCCTTGAGCGCAGCGACGGATTCAATCGGGTCACCAGTAGGCAGCAGGTGTGAGTTCTCCCATGTGAGTTCCGAGGCGCTCAGGGTGGACGAGACGACATACTTGGTGAAGGCGTTCATGCGGTCGGCGAACGGGTCGCTGCCGGCCCGATCGGGCCACGCTGCGGCCATCACCTGCCAGGTCCGCCGACCGAACAGCAACGCCTCGGTGTCGGCCATGGCGGCGTCAATGGCGCCGCCCATGACAACGGGATCGAACCACGGCATCGACCAGCCTCCATGCGAGAAGCCACCATCGGTGTCCTCCTTGGCGCCGCCGGGCGCCTGCGCGACACCATCCAAACTCATGAACTCGGAGACGACGAGACGCATCAGGCTGCGTCGCCTGCGTCGACGTTGACCATCCAGTTGACGCCGAAGCGGTCGGTGCACGTGCCGAACAGCGGCGCCCAGAATGTCTCGCCCAGCGGCATCCCGACCTCGCCGCCGTCGGCGAATGCCTCGAAGATGCGGCGCGCCTCGGCCTGGTCGTCGAGGGTGATGTTGATGGCCACACCCTTGACGCCCTGGCCATCACCGGTGGGATCGTCGGATGCCAGGAGCAGGTCTCCGTCACCGAACGAGAGCGCGGCGTGGATGACCATGCCCTTGGGCGCCTCGAACGGCATCGCTGCGGCCTCGCCCTCGGGCATGTCGTCGACGCCCATGATGTAGAGCTGGCCGCCCAAGATCTCCTGGTAGCGGGTCATGGCCGCTCGAGCGGTGTTGGTGAAGTACAGGTAGGGATGCATGGACATGGTTCCTCCGATGTGATTGTCGTTGCTTCTGGTAGTTGAGACGGGCCGAGAAGCGCACACTCATCGGTCCCCAACAGAAAGTCCTCGCGATGACGACCTCGTACCCGAGCGAGCACCGAGTCCGCACACCCCGTGCCGTGTCGTGCCGGTGAAGTGCGAGCCGAGCGCCCGAGCTCGTCAGCGATGGACCTGAGGCGTTGTCCAGCGGCCGGTCAAGCCGCCCATACCCGGCTTCCATCTCGCAATCGAGTCTGACGGTTCGAAAGCACCCGCCCGGGAGGCGGCGTTCGGGGGCACTTCGGGGGGGGCCTTCCCAGGTCTGCACCTCGCCGACTACCTGCAGCGGATGGCGGGTGCGGTACGACTGCGTGATGTTGCCGGGGAACTTCTTGTTCGTAGATGTTGTCGGACACGCGGCCCTCGTGGAAGTTGGAGCCGTGACCCGAGACAAGCTGATCACCGACTTCAAAGGCGCACTTCGTCCCGTGGTAGAACGGCCCCTCGATGTGGTCGTATCGGTCGAATGTCACCGGGACGTCAGCGATGTCGCTCTCACCCACGGTCACCTTCTTCTCCTGGCCTCGCGTTGCCGGTCTGCTCAGACGGTTACGCGGTAGTGGAGGTGAACAACGCCGTTTTGGAACCGGCGCTCATCGAGAAGTTCGAGTTGCATGCGGATTTTGTCGGGCAGGGCGCGCTTGCCGCCTCCGACCACGATCGGGCAGAGAAACAGATGGCACTCGTCAACCAACCCTGCGCCGATTGCGTGGCCGGCGAGCTCGGCACCCCCGATCGCGATGTCGGCCCCCGAAGATTGCTTGAGCCGCTGGATGGCGTCTCGATCGAACTCGCGCTTGATCCGGGTCCTCGCGCTGGATACCTCCTGAAGCGACCGGGAGTACACGATCTTGTCGGCCGCCCGCCAGATGCCGGCATAGTCCAAGAACACCGCCGGCTCATCGGCCGCGGTGGGCACGGTCTCCCAGAACACCATCGTCTCGTACATCCGTCGCCCGTAGAGGTAGGTGCCGATCGGCCGCTCGAGATCGTTGACGAACGCATGCACCTCGTCATCCGGCGTCGACCAGTCGAACCTGCCCTTCTCGTCCTCGACGTACCCGTCAAGCGAGCCGATCGCTGCATAGATCAGCTTGCCCATCTCCACTCCAATCTGTTGTTGCGGTGCAGCCGCCACGGTCGTAGATGCTGAGACCGCGATCCGCAGCCAAATTCATCGATCACAGCATCGTAGGAGCACGAGTGCCCATGCGGCCTCGCTCATCCCGGCGCCCGAATGTGCCGGTAGGGGATTCTGAAGCCCCTGCGCGCCTGCGACTTCTCGAACGATCGGTGAGCAAGCGGGGTTCGACCTACATCGACACGTGGCACCGACTGCTCGACGGTCCTCGATCCGACATCGTCCGGTTGCTGTTGTCGACCGACGAGGACGACGTCGAACTGCTGAAGATGTCTCCGTTCACCACGCTGCTGAACGACCACGAACGCGATGAAGTCACTCGGCGCTCGAAGCTGCGGCGAGCCGGATCCCGATGAACCGCGAGGGCCTCCACCGGATCATCCGCGCCGCTGCAGCGATGCTCGACGAGGACACGGTGGTGATCATCGGCAGCCAGTCGATACTTGCCTCGTTCCGCGAGTTCATGCTTCCCACGACGCCACGATGTCCGCCGAGGCAGACATCCTCCCCTTCAATGACGACGATGAGAGCAAGGCCGACAAGGTCGACGGTCTGCTCGGCGAGGCCAGTCACTTCTCCGAGAAGTACGGCATCTACGCGGATGGGGTCTCGCCGTGGACCAGCATGCCCGAGGGTTGGGATGAACGCCTCGTTCGAATCGAGGACCCGGAGAGTGGGGCGGTGGGCCTATGCCTGTACCCCGAGGATCTCTGCGTCGCCAAGGTCCTGGCAGGCCGCTCCAAGGACATCCGGTTTCTCACAGCAGAGTTTCAGGCCGGCCTGGTCGACCCAGACGCGGTCACTCGGAGGGTGCCCGGCTTCGACCTGACATTCTCGGTGCCGAAGTCGGTGTCGGTGCTCGCCGTGCTCCGTCCTGAGCTGTCGGAGATGATCGTCGACGCGTGCGAGAGCGCGGTCTCCCGGTCGATCGCCTGGCTGGAGGACAACGCCTGCTTCAGCCGGCGCGGGCACAACGGGGTCGAGCACGTCGACGGTGACGGCTATGTCGCGGCCTCGGCGTCCAGTGGCGGCCGGCGCATCCCGATAGCCAGAAATGTCCGTTCCGCCCTCGACAGAACGAGCGCGGAGCGGGCATTCGGCGCTACTTCCGGAGAACCCAACCGGCCTAACCGTTTGGTGGCGCGCTGGGCGGCACCCCGGGTGTGCTCAACGGATGATGAAGCCGTCGTAGTCGCTCGCAGCGTTCGTGCCGAGTGCTTCGATATATGCGTCGGTTGACGGGAAGCCGAGCAGCTGGCGCCGTTTGCCAGGGATGTTCGCTCCCATGTACCAGGAGTCGGTGCGACCTAACAATGTCCCTACCTCGTAGGCCTGGAGCCGCACGGACCATGCGGATGCGGCCTTGGATGTTGCTTCGATCCGGTGCGCTCCGCGGTCCCGCATGTTGACCAGGCAATCGATGACCCACTCGCCTTGGAGTTCGGCACAGGTAGGGCCGTTGCAGAATGCGGATGGGCTTTGCGGCCCGTAGAGAACGAACAGGTTAGGGAAGCCTGGGATGCCGATGCCGAGATGCGTGTCGACGCCGTCTGCCCACGCGTCGGCCAGTGCGGTGCCATCGGAGCCACGAATGTCGATCTGGGTGAGCCCGCCGGTGCTGGCATCGAATCCAGTTGCAAGGACAAGCAGATCAACCTCGTGATGCTCGGCGCTCGTGAGTACGCCGTTGGAGGTGATCTCCACAATGGGGGTCTGCCGTAGATCGACCAGATGCACATTGTCTTGGTTGAAAACCTCGTAGTAGTCCTGCTCGAGCGACGGTCGTTTCGTGCCGAACGGATAGGGAGGTGTCTCGGGTGCGAGCACTGCTGCCACGCTCGGGTCGGCAATTCTTGCACGAGTGCGATCACGCCAGAAGTCGTAGGCAGCCCGGTTCGCTCGTTCGTCGATAATGATGTCGCTGAAGGTCCCGGCCCAGAAATGGAAGCCGCCTCGATCCCACGCTTGCTGGAACACCAAGTCTCGTTCATCGGCTGAGACCTCCATCGCTCCTTCCGGTCGGGCTTCTATGTCGGAGAAGCTGCCCGGGGGTGTGTTTCGCTTATGGAACACGTTGGGATAGTTGAGTTTGGCGAGCGTCTCCTCGGCAGGATCGAGCGATTGTTGTCGCATCGGGAGCGCTGTCACCGGGGTGCGCTGGAATACGGTGAGCGAGCTCGCAGTTTTCGCCGCCTCTTGCACGACCTGGACAGCGCTCGCTCCCGTGCCGATCACGCCGACTCGCTGGGCGGAGAACGACTGGGGTTCTGGCCATCTTGCTGTGTGATGCCAAACACCGTCGAAAGCTTCCAGGCCAGGCAGGGTCGGGACGTACGGTTTTGAAGCGAACCCGGTGCAGAGCACGAGGTGCTCTGCCTCTACCGAATGTCCGGTGTCGGTCTCGATCTGCCAGCAATCGGCGTCGTCATCGAACACCGCTGCTACGACGAGCGTGTCATAAGAGATATCGCGGTCGAGGTCCAACACGCCAACCACATGGTCGAAGTAGCGCTGTAGCTCTGGTTGTCCTGGGAAGCGCTCGCTCCAGGTCCAGTCCCGCCACACCGCTTCCATCGAGAATTGGTAGTTCGGCACATGGGAGTCGACGCGGGCGCCCGGGTAGCGGTTGGTACGCCACACGCCGCCCGGCCCGTCGCTGGCTTCGAGCAGCACCACCGAAAACCCCTCAGAGCGCAGGCGGTGCAGTTGGTAGAGCCCATGGAAGCCGGCGCCCACGACGACAACATCCACCACCTGAGTCGCCATTGGCAGATTATGGCAGTTCTGCTGCTACTGCGGGACCGAGGCTCGACTCGACGGCGCGCAGGTCGTGGCGTTCTCCTGGTCGTGTCGTCGGGTGACGTTGGCCACGGGAACGGAGCTGTCGCGCGTCTTCACCAAGTAGCGCAGATCTGTAGATATTCCGGTGATCGAGGGAGACCTCCGAGCGCAATACTGGCGAGATGGAGGAAGTACTCAAGGGCGGCGTCGCGAACGCAGGCGCGGTAACGCGTGTCGGCGAACATGTTCTTCGGCCCGCCAATGCGCATACACCGACGATCCACCGGTTCTTGCGGCAACTCGCCGACGAAGGTTTCGCTGGTGCTCCACTTCCCGTTGGTGTCGATCAAGACGGCAGGGAGCGACTGCGGTTCGTTTTCGGTGAGGTGGCGTTGCCGCCCTATCCCGTGTGGGCTCGAAGCGACGAGGCATTGGCGTCGATTGCGCGGCTGCTGAGTCGCTTTCATCGCGCGGCACGTACCTTTCCGGAGAGGGCGAGCGACACGTGGAGCGACGAGATGGCCGATCCTGCGGGCGGGTCGGTCGTCTGCCATAACGATGTGTGTCTTGAGAACGTCGTGTTCCGCAACTGTGAGGCTGTCGCGTTGTTGGACTTCGACTTCGCGGCGCCAGGTCGACCGGCGTACGACGTGGCGTGTTTCGCACGCATGTGTGTGCCGATCGACGACGATGAGAGCCGAGCTCGCTTCGGCTGGCAGGGTGAGGATCTTCCCGCTCGCCTGCGGCTCGTCACAGAAGAGTACGGACTCGACGCGGAGGAGCGCTCGGCGGTCGTTGCGGCGCTCGACGAGTCGATCGCTCGTGGCGGCGAGTTCGTGCGTCGCCGCGTCGAGGCGGGCGACCCGAACTTCGCCGCAATGTGGGCAGAGATGGGCGGCATGACGCGTTTTGACCGCCGCCGCACATGGTGGAATCTGTCACGTCCCAACTTCGTCGCAGCGATGTCCTGAAACGCCATGCTGCCGATCTGCGCCGTTGGGGAGTTACGCGGACCAGCGCATAACCCCGCCGCGGAACGCCGCCGCCTCCCGTCGCCAGCGGGCGCCTATATCAGGCGCATCCGCGTCGATATAGGCCCGTGCGTGATCAGGTTCGGTATACGTCTCGTCGGTGATCCACCTGAAGCACGGTGACAGCGCGCTGCTCCTCGTCGATGCGATAAAGGATGCGAAACGTGCCGCGTCGCGCACTGTGGATGCCGGCGAGCTCGTTGCGGAACTCACGGCCAACTCGTTGCGGGTTGTCGAGAAGGGACCCGGTGATGAAGTCGATCACAGCGGCGGCGACACTTTCATGCAGCTCCTCGCCGATCGCACGTGCGGCCGGACCCGCGACCACCAGGTCGTAGCCGATCAACGTCAACGCTGTCTGGGCGGGCGAAGCGCTCGAACGGCATCGACTCCTCGCACGAGATCACCGGCCGCGATCGCGGCCTCGGCCGCCTGCAGCGCGCGTATCGCATCGGTGTCGCTGAGCACCGAAATCGTCTCTTCGAGGCTGGCCAGATCGTCAGTGCTGATGAGCACGATCGCGGGCCGGCCGTTGCGGGTGACGACAACGCGTTCATGTTCGTTCTCGACACGGTCGACGTATTCGGAGAAACGATCTTTCACCGTTCGAAGCGCTTCGGTGGTCATGGCTACAATTGTGCCACGGCAGTCGCCACCGGGCAACCCTCCTTCCAGCAACGCCGAACTGCAGCTTGGTGTCGTCGCCGGATTCGCAAGCTGCTCAGAACGCGCAGCACCGAACGACGCTCTGTGAATGAGCGACCACCTTGTCGACGTGGCGCCGTTCGTTGCCCACGACAGCTGCGTTGCTCCCGGGTTGCTCCCGCTGTTGGGCCGACCACTGGAACCAAAACACGTCATGAACAGGTACGACGCGACCCCCATCACCCAGATCCGCGAATCCCTCCCGTTCCGCCAGGGGTGTTCGTGGATGTTCACCGAAGTCCACCGATGTACGCGTTCGCGGCAGAACCCGTGAGAAAGCGATCGCTCGACTGGCCGTGAAGGCGAACAGCTGCCGCGAATTCAGTCGGCGACGTTCCGTGGCGGAGTGGTGGCGGAGTGGTGTGTCAATGGCCAATAGTTTCTGCCCGTAGGCGGTCAGTGGAACTGCCCATCGGTGGCCATCAGAATTGCCCACTGATGGCCAATGGATCTGCCCGGGGT
>JAYUCY010000108.1:0-3277 GCA_043740085.1 Ilumatobacteraceae bacterium | reverse complement strand
GCTCGCACATGCTCGATCTGTCGGAGGAGCCCATTGAGGAGAACCTCGATATTTGCGTGCGCTACCTCGAGCGCATGTCAAAGATGGGTATGACCTTGGAGATTGAGCTGGGCATCACCGGTGGCGAGGAGGACGGCGTCGACAACAGCGGCGCCGACGAGAGCGATCTCTACAGCAAGCCCGAGGAAGTCGACTACGCCTACGAACGCCTGCTTGCAGTCAGCCCGCGCTTCACTGTCGCCGCCGCCTTCGGCAACGTGCATGGTGTGTATAAGCCGGGCAACGTACAGCTCAAGCCGGGCATCCTGCAGGCGTCGCAGGCACACATTGAGGCCAAACACGGCACCGCCGCCAACCCGGTCAACTTCGTGTTCCACGGCGGCTCGGGCAGCACACCGCAGGAGATCGCGGAAGCAATTTCCTACGGCATAGTGAAGATGAACATCGACACCGACCTGCAGTGGGCGCTGTGGGACGGCATCCGCCAGTACGACCTGGAGAACCACGACTACTTGCAAGGGCAGCTCGGCAACCCGAAAGGCGCCGACGCCCCCAACAAGAAGTTCTACGACCCGCGCGTCTGGCTGCGCGCCGCCGAAGTCAGCTTCTCCACTCGCCTGGAGCAAGCGTTCACCGAGCTCGGCAACATCAACACCCTGGACTGAGCTACACCGGCTCGCGTTCCAACAGCAGGGCCGCCCGCGACAGCGCTGCGCGCTCCTGGCGGCGACGACCACCGGCAATGACTTCTGCTGCAACGACTTCGGTGCGACTCTGCGTCAGCCCGCCGGTGCGAAAGAACCGGCGCCGAACGGTGCCGGTCACCAACAGCGTGTCGCCAGCGGCCCAGGTCACCTCTGTAGGCGGGTCGAACCAGGCCACAGGTACCGAGACACTGGCCCCGTCGACGAGGGTGGTGAGCTCGAGCGAGACAAGCACGGAACCGGAGTTCAACGTGCGAGTGACCGGATCGCTGCTGAGCGTTCCGTGAAGTACAACGACGTTCATGAGGCTTCCCTTCAAGTCGGGGCCGTAGAGGCGCGCGACGACAGACAACTGATGGACGTAACGGGGGAAGCCGCTATCAGCAGTGTACGAAAAGGGTGTGACGGGGTTGGTTCGGCTCGATGGCCGCCCCACATCACCGCCCGAGAGTGCGCAGGCGTTCCTTGACGTCGGCGAACTCGCGGTCCGCCTCGAACACCAAACCGAAGTAACGCCTGGCCTTGATGACATCTCCGGAACGATCCAACAAGTCAGCAACCACATACCACTGACGAAGGTGGTAGTCGCGAGGCTTCTTGGGAACTTCCAAGGCCTTTGCCATCGTCGTCAGCGCTCCCTTGAGGTCGCCCTGGTCGGCAAGTGCCCCTGCAGCAACGATGCGGCCCTCAGCCAACAAGGCCGGCGCGGGGGACGCCTCGCGCAGTTCACGCCACAGCAAGTCGACCTCGTGATAGCGACGCAGCGCGCGATAGCAATCGGCCAACACCGCATGATGATTGACGGTGCTATCCAGAAGACGAGCAGTTTCGAGCTCTGCTGCGGCTTTGCGCCACTGGCCCATTCGGTATGACGCCAGGCCTGCAATCTCGTGGCCAAATGCCATATCGGGAAGGTCGCGGATAACTGGCTGCACCATACGGCGGGCATCAGCGAAGCGACCGCGATCGAGCGCCTCGGCGGCTGACGCAAGACGTTCCTGATATCGGGCTTGACGACTGGCGAGAGCGACCTTGGCGAGCTCGGCTGCTACCTCAGGCGACAGCTCGGTACGCGGGGTTCTGCCGCGAGGAGCATCATCGGTCGCCGCCCGCTGAGCGGCCTTTGCAGCCTCCTCGCGCAAGGAGCCTTCGTCGATCCACTGCTCGCGCTCCCACGGCGGCGGTGCCGCCTCCACTCGCTCCGGCTTTGGCCCCCGCTTGTTCTTCACAATGATCGACCGCTGATCGGCAGCCGACATCGGGCGACCCGTACCGCGCGACGCCGGGCGCTCGGCGCCGGAGCGACGGGGACGCTCGACACCAGAGTCCGCACGCGGGTCGCGTCGCTGCCCGCCAGCGGGTCGCGGCCCACGAGGACGATCCGCACCACCATCAGGACGAGCCCCACGAGGACGATCCGCTCCCGGACGAGACGAGCGACCATCCGACGGCCCTGAACGGGCCGGACGCTCATCGAACCGACTCTCTGGACGCCGAGGACCGGATGACCGCGAGGACGCTGGCGCTTCGCCGGTCTTGCGCGCGGTGCCAGAGCGGTTGTAGCTCGCAGACCCGCCGACACTGTCGCGAGACCCCGAGGGCCGGCCATCGGATGAGCCGTAGCGGCTGGAGGCCGCGCCGCCTGTCCGACCACGGTCCGCGCCGCCGGCCCCCGACGGCCGGCTGGGACGAGCCCCACCCGCTGAGCTACGACCAGCGCCAGCACCAGTGCCACCACGAGCGCTGCGACCCGAGGTGGCGGAATTGGGGCGGCGGTCGTTCGGCATAGGCATCAATCCTACGGCCAGACCGCATCGATTCCAGCCTGCCAACCTTCGCCGACACGGGAAAGGTTGGAACCATACGGCAAAAACATCAATACCCCTGCCCGAAGGCAGGGGTATTGATTTCGAAATCCGGCGGCGACCTACTCTCCCAGGGGGTCTACCCCCAAGTACCATCGGCGCAGGCAGTCTTAACTTCCGTGTTCGGGATGGGAACGGGTGTGACCCTGCCGCTATAGCCACCGAAATCTTTTGTTGTCAAGGATGCGCCCCCTCATGGGGCAGCCCTCCAAGGACTCCAGAGCAAACACGAGCGATTGTAAATCCAAGCCCTCGGCCGATTAGTACCGGTCGGCTACACACGTTACCGTGCTTGCACCTCCGGCCTATCAACGTGATGGTCTTGTCACGGGCCTTACTGCGTTAACCGCATGGGTGTACTCATCTTGGAACGGGTTTCCTACTTAGATGCTTTCAGCAGTTATCCCTTCCGGAGGTGGCTAATCTGCCATGCCCTTGGCAGGACAACAGACACACCAGAGCTCCGTCCGTCCCGGTCCTCTCGTACTAGGGACAGCCTTCCTCAATACACCTTCGGCTGCGGAGGATAGGGACCGAACTGTCTCACGACGTTCTGAACCCAGCTCGCGTACCGCTTTAATGGGCGAACAGCCCAACCCTTGGGACCTACTCCAGCCCCAGGATGCGACGAGCCGACATCGAGGTGCCAAACCTTGCCGTCGCTGTGGACGCTTGGGCAAGATAAGCCTGTTATCCCCGGGGTAGCTT
>JAYUCY010000107.1:0-17588 GCA_043740085.1 Ilumatobacteraceae bacterium | reverse complement strand
AAGCTCGTTCCCGCCGACGGTTTCGGCATCCGCTTCGACGGCGGCTACGAATCCGGCGACACCATCAGCCAGTACTACGACAACCTGATCGGCAAGCTGATCGTGTGGGGCAAGGACCGCGAGACGGCCATTGCCCGCACCATCCGTGCGCTGGAGGAGATGGTTGTCGAAGGGGTGGCCACCACCATTCCGGCCGACCTCGCCATTCTACGCCACCCCGACTTCCACGCGTTCACGCACTCGACGAAGTGGGTAGAGGAGACGCTGGATCTCTCGGGCATCGAGTCGGTCAAGCCGCCCGTGCCCGCCGACGCAGACGAAGCGCCGCTGGTGCAGCGCAACACCACCGTCGAGGTCAACGGCAAGCGCTTCGATGTGAAGATGTGGGTGCCCGACGCGCCGATGATGGCCGCTGGTCCGGCCAAGTCAGCCAAGAAGCCGGCCCGAGCGGCCAGTGCCGCGGGCGCAGCCGGCGGCGGCAGTGGCAACGTCGAGGTGCCAATGCAGGGCACGATCGTGAAGGTCCTGGTGGAAGTTGGTCAAACCGTCGAGATCGGCCAGTCAGTGGTGGTGCTGGAAGCCATGAAGATGGAAAACCAGATCACCTCCGAGAGGGCCGGCACCGTCAAGGAGATCAAGGTCAAGGCCGGCGACACCGTCGGCGCCGGCGACGTCGTCGTCATCATCACCTGACTCTGTGGCTCGGGCCGAGGGAGTTCGGGACCGAACTGTTCACCGTTCCGGACTCGGTGGGCGCACATCTGCCCGACGGCCCTGGACAACGATGCTGCCGGCGGCCTTGTCGTGCACACCCTGGCGCAGGGGGTCGAAGAATGCATACACGTACACGCCAATGCCCAGCATTGGGCCAACCTGCGGGATGGCGCTGACCGTTGTTGGTACCAACGAACGTTGGAATGAGCGGACGAAACCGAGCCGACCACCGTCGACCACGCTGACGGCTCGCGTACGAGTGAGCAGCTTGCCAAGGGTGCGCCCCCACAGCCAGACGCCAATCGTCTCGTAGGCCAGTCCCAGCGTTGTCACCGACACGGTGAACCACACGGCTCGGCCATCGGTGATGGCGTCTTTCGGCGCGAAACCAAGCGCATAGAACACGGCGAATATCGGCGCCGTGATCACGATCTGATCGACGATGATTCCAACAATGCGGCGACCAAACGACGCAAGGTGGAGCCCAGCAGGAACGATCGGCGCGGTCCTCTCTTCGGTGCTGGGGAACATCAGTCGGCGGCTTCGGCCAATGCCTCGGCCAGCGCCGGGTGCACGAGCAAGCTCTCCACGATGTCGGTGACTTTCAAGTTGGCTGTGACTGCGAGCGCAATGACGCTGATCAGTTCGGCAGCGTGGCGACCAACGATCGAGCCGCCCAATACCACCCCGGTGGCCGGGTCGCTGATGATCTTGACGAAGCCGCGCCAGTCGTTGTTGATCAGAGCTTTGGGCGAACTACTGAACGGCACCTTGGTGACACGGATCTTGCGACCAAGCGCGAAGGCGTCTGCCTCGGCCAAGCCAACGTCGGCAATCTCGGGCTCGGTGAAGATCGCGTTGGCGGCTTTGTCGTAGTCGAGGTGGCGATGGGCGACCTTCTGCAGACCCATCACGTGCTCGGCCACCTTGCGACCCTGCATGCTGGCCACCGACGACAGCGGCAACTTTCCGCTCATGTCGCCGGCGGCGTAGATGGTGGGCACGCTGCTCTGGCAGTGACGATTGATGACGACGTACCCACTGGCATCGGTGTCCACCCCAGCCGCCTCCAGGCCAAGACCATCGGTGTTGGGCACCGAACCAATGGCCAGCACAGCGTGTGAGCTGCGAACAACGCGACCGTCGTCGCAGCGCACGACTACCTCCTCGACGCCGGCTTCGTTGACGACCCGCTCGATAGCGGTTGCACGTGCACCCTTCAGCAGCTTCACACCTCGCTGGAGGAAGTCGTCTTCCAGCACCGCCGCAACCTCGGCGTCTTTGCCGGGCAGCACCTGCTGTCGACTAACGACCAGGTTCACCTTGGCACCGAACGAGCTGAACATATGGACGAACTCCACGCCGGTGACGCCCGAACCAACAATGGTGACGCTCTCCGGGAAGACCTTCGGCGGATAGCAATCGCGGGTGACCAGAATTCGCTCGCCATCGGGGTGGCACCAATCCGGGATGCGCGGTCGCGATCCGGTGGCAATCAAGATGGCGTCGGCCGCAATCACAGTGACCGTAGGGGTGCCTTCCTCGTCGACAACTGTGACCTCGACCTCGTTGGCCGACAACAATCTCGCCGAGCCGTGAATCATGGTGACACCTTGGCTGGCGAGCAGGTTGGTGGTACTGCGCTGAAGACGCATCTTGATGCTCTCGATGCGTTCCTTCAGCGCTTCGACGTCCACCTCTGGCGCCTGCTGTTCGAGGCCCATTCCCTCCAGCCGACGAGTGAACGCGATGGCGCCACCAGTGGCGATCATCGTCTTGGAGGGAATGCAGTCCCACAGGTGGGCAGCACCACCGATGACATCGCGCTCAATCAGCGTGACCTGCGCGCCGAGACGAGCCGCATGGGTTGCCGCGGTATTGCCCGCAGGCCCACCGCCGATGATCACAAATCGCGTCGCCACACGGCTGAGGCTACCCGCACGAGTGCGCGTGGGCCGCGGCTCAGGCTGCTGGCGTCACCGGCGTGAGCGACCAGCGGATAAGTCGAGTGACCGCAGCGCCGGCGGGAGCCACCAGAACCGCTTCGGCGACGGGCAGATACGGCAGCCGCAGCGGCCAACGAGCTGACATCGGCAGCAGCGCCACCGCTGCTGACGCAAGCAGGCCGTACGCCGGCCGTGCCGCCAGCGGAAGCGGCGGCTGGAGGAGCAGGAACCTCGCTGCGTCGCGCGCAGCCTTCGTTCCCTTCAACTCGGCACGAAAGTCGCGAAACTCGGCACGCAACTGCTCGACGGTGGTCGGTGGATGGTTCACACCCAGCGCGGCGGCGACGCGCGCCATGTCAGCCACGTACTCATCGGCTTCGTCGCCGGAAAGCGCTGCGGCCCCATACCGGTGGTACGCGGCGAGGAAGCTGTCGACCTCGCAGATGTGGACCCAGCGCAGCAGATGCGGATCGCCGGCCGAGTAGGCGCGACCATCCGGGGCCACCCCGCGCACACGGCGGTGGACCTGGCGGACGCGGGCGATCGATTCCTCTGCCGTTGTGGCTGGGCCGAAAGTGGTCGACGCCAGGAAGTCGGCCGTGCGCTGGAGGCGGCCCCACGGGTCGGCGCGATAGTCGGAATGGTTGGCGACGCCAGCCATCGCCAGCGGATGCAGCGATTGCAGCAGCAGCGCACGCAGGCCGCCAACGAACATCGACGCGTCCGCGTGTACTCGGCGAATCACCCGGTCCTCCGCAAACCAACGCTCGCCCGGCGCACTCATCACCGCAGCCATCGCTGGCTCCGGATCGGCACCGACCACCCGCGACCGGATCTGGCCGGCAATCCAGGTACG
This sequence comes from Ilumatobacteraceae bacterium, assembly GCA_043740085.1. GTDB lineage: Bacteria > Actinomycetota > Acidimicrobiia > Acidimicrobiales > Ilumatobacteraceae > UBA668. Next base: position 14,072 of record JAYUCY010000107.1, on the reverse strand, counting down.
AGCGGGTTCCCACGGCGACGACATTGTGGAGGAGTCTCCCATCACCGCATTCGGCACGGTCGATCGGGCTGAAATGTTTCTCAGAGGTTCTCTAGCCAGTTACTCCTGCGCAAGGCCGTCATCGGCGAAGAGGGTTCCCCTGCTTGTCGGCGGCGGGGGCGCGTTGGCGCTCTGCACCTGCCCGTTCGACAGGTTGGGGCAGTACTTCGAGGGGTACTGCAGCGTGTTACGGGCTTCGCCCACCCACTCGAAGTGCATTCCATCAGGGGTGAGGAAGTTGCCGCCCCACGCAAAGTTGTGCTTGCGGAAGATGCGCACGATTCGGCAGTCCATCGGCGGCACACAGCCCTGGCAGTTGGCAACGGTATTGATATCGATGGGTTGACCCCAGGAGTGTCGTGACACAGACCCAAGGCTCTGCGTGATGCGGGCCAGTCGCGCCTGCCCGGCTGAGCAGCCGCCGTAGCTATTTGAATTGGCGGCGTCAATGCCGCCGGCGAGCCCGGAGTCGACGACCTCCTGCAGTGCGGCAACGAGATCTGCCTTGACGGTCTTGTTGCACATCGCCCTGATCCCGGCGGGGTAGTTCTCGCGGGCGGGCGGCAAGTACTGATTTCGCCAGGCATCGTCCACGGCCGTCCATCCCAGGTCGGAGAGGTGCGCGTAGTCCATTTGAAATTCGCCAAGAAGGGCCTTGGTTCGCGACATGCTCATCGTGTTGTCGGGATCGGGAGCGTCCCACGACTTTCGGACACGAACCTTGCTGTTCCCCGACAGACCGCGCTGCGCGAGAGCAGTCTGGAGTGCCGACCTATCGAAGTGGCCGTAGATCAGCACTCGGGTGTCAAGAGTGGCGCCGAGAAGATTCGCCTGCTGCGTACTGATCAAAATCTCGGTGCCGCCAATGTCGCTATCGGGCGCAACCATTCCGATGGTGAAGGTGGCGATGCCGCCACCGGCGGTCATCAGGTCGACGGTGTCGCCCGCGATGGCGCCGCGAAGACCGGCCGAAGTCTGCCCCATCACAACCGCACCTTGGCTGATCGGGGCCGCGACAGTTCGACCCATGATGCCGCCCAGCGCTTCCAGCGGCAGCGCGGTGATTGACATCGGGAATGCCCACCCAGACCCGCCGGACTGTTGGATCACGCTGGCACCGCGGTGGATCGCCGTCATTCCAGCGCTGAAACCGCGGCCGGTGACCGCTGCGGCTCCTACGTCGCTGGCCGCACCCAGCGCGGCGTCTCGGATTGGCGCGGTCAGTTCGCCGGTTTGGTACACCGAGACGGCGTCACCCAGGGCCGTGATGTAGGCCGCCGGCGCAACGGCGGCCGCGGAACCTTCGATGGATACGACGGGCGCGTCGGCGGGCGCGGCGAGCGATTGCCCTAATAGCGCGCCGACCATCAACACTGCAGCTGCTCCAAGTTGGCGATGCGGCATCGAAAACATCCTCCTGAGACCACTTACGCCCGAGGTGGAAGCTACCACCGGCGCCTCGCGGGTGCCCTGCAGCGGCGCGTCGCCAGCGAATCGACCGTTCGACGGCTCGGTACAGCGAGTACCGTCGGAGCACTGTGAGCAGCGACGACACCATTCACGAAGGACCCGGTCACGAACGACCCAGTCATGAACGACCCAGTCGCGTACCTACCGATGAAGCTGGCAGCGACGCCAGCGGTAGTGGGCTGGTGGCCGAGAAGGCCAAGCGTCTGGCGAAGCTGGACGAGATGCGGGCGGCGGGCGCCAACCCCTACCCGTACCGGTTCGATCGCACCAGCACCCTCACCGAGCTGCGCGCGCAGCACGGCGGCCTCGAGGCCGGCACCGAGACCGAGATCGAAGTTGCGATCGCAGGGCGGGTCATGCTGATGCGCGACTCGGGCAAGCTGATCTTCGCGACGGTGCGTGATCGCGACGATGAGGTGCAGTTGTTTGTCTCCAAGGCTGTCATCGGTGACGATGCGTTTGACGCGCTACGCGACCTCGACCTCGGCGACTGGGTGGGGGTGCATGGCACGGTCATGACCACTCGCAAGGGGGAGCTGAGCGTGAAGGTGACGCGTTTCGAACTGCTGTCGAAGGCCGTCCGTCCGCTGCCCGACAAGTGGCACGGGCTCACCGACACCGACACCCGCTTTCGTCAGCGCTACGCGGACCTGATCGTCAACGAAGATGCGCGGCGCAACTTCCGCATCCGTCACGAGATCATCGCCAGCTTCCGCCGCACGTTGCACGGCCGCAGCTACATCGAGGTCGAGACACCCGTGCTGCACATGGAGGCGGGCGGCGCGCATGCCCGTCCGTTCGTTACGCATCACAACACGCTCGACATGCAGTTGTATCTTCGTATCGCCCTGGAGCTGCACCTCAAGCGACTGATCGTTGGTGGCATGGAGCGCGTGTTCGAGATCGGCCGCATCTTCCGCAACGAGGGCATGAGCACGCGCCACAACCCCGAGTTCACGATGATGGAGCTGTACCAGGCGTACGGCGACTATCGAGAGATGATCGAGATCACCGAGGCACTGATCACTCGGGCTGCGATCGATGCCACCGGCACCTCCGTGGTGACCGTGTTCGGCCCGAACGAGACGACGCTGGAAGTCGACCTCGCGCAACCGTGGCGACAGGCGCGGATGATCGATCTGATCGAGGAAGCCATTGGGGTCGCGGTGCACCCCTCGCAGCCAGTTGAGGAGCTGCGCGAGCTCGCGACGAAGCACGGCGTCTCGTGCGCGCCGCGCTGGGGTTCAGGCAAGATCATCGAGGAACTGTTCGAGGCGACCGCCGAACACATGCTCATTGCGCCTACCTTTGTCACCGGACACCCCGTCGAGATCTCACCGTTGGCTCGCGTCGACCGCAATGATCCGCACCTGACGGAGCGATTCGAGTTGTTCATCGGCGGTCGCGAGATTGCCAACGGATACAGCGAGCTGAATGACCCGGTCGAGCAACGCCAACGGTTCGAGGACGAGCAGACGGCCAAGGACCTCGGCGACGACGAAGCCGCGACCGCGATCGACGAGGACTACCTGCGGGCCCTGGAGTACGGGCTGCCCCCGACGGGCGGTTTGGGGATTGGCATGGACCGGGTGGCGATGCTGATCGCCGGAGTGAACAGCATCAAGGAAGTCATCCTGTTCCCCACCCTGCGCCCTGAAGTATTTTAGAGTGCAAGCTTTCTAATGTCGAAAGTTCGGAGTACACCATGACCGCTGCCTGGGGCCGAGGGCTCGCCACCATCACCGACGGCGGCACCGTGCTGGACACCTGGTTCCGCGAGCTGGGCTTGGGCGACGAGCCGCAGCCCGAGGCGTTCGAGGCGTACACCACGGCTGCCCGCCGCGACGACGTGCGACGGGTGAGCGTGCGTGCCGTGCAGGTGCACATCGATACCGACACCCCACCCACGTCCGCCAGCGACGTCTATCTGCGGCTCCATCTGCTGTCGCATCGCTTGATGGTGCCGCGCACCATCAACCTGGAGGGAATCTTCGGCCTGCTGCCCAACGTGGCCTGGACCAACCTCGGCCCTGCCCCCGTCGACGGCATCGAAGAGCTGCGCTGGCGGGTGCGTCACAACGGCGGAGTGCTGACCGTGCACGGCCTCGACAAGTTCCCGCGCATGACCGACTACGTCGTCCCCACCGGCGTGCGGATTGCCGACGCCGATCGCGTGCGCCTTGGCGCCCACCTCGCTGTCGGCACCACCGTGATGCACGAGGGTTTCGTCAACTTCAACGCCGGCACGCTGGGCACCTCGATGGTCGAGGGGCGCATTGGGCAGGGCATCCTCGTCGGCGACGGCAGCGATATCGGCGGTGGCGCCAGCATCATGGGCACGCTGTCGGGCGGCGGTATGGAACAGGTCACCATCGGCGAACGGTGTCTGCTGGGTGCGGAAGCCGGTATCGGTATCAGTTTGGGCGACGAGTGCGTGGTCGAGGCCGGCCTCTACGTCACCGCCGGCACATTGGTTGCGGTGCACGGCCCCGACGGCGTCGAGGTCGTCAAGGCCCGCCAACTCAGCGGCAAGGGTGGCCTGCTCTATCGCCGCAACAGCCAGTCCGGCGCGGTGGAGGCACTCCCCCGCAGCGCCAAATGGGATGGCTTGAACGCCGCCCTCCACGCCAACTGACCGCCCACCCACAGCCCTCATCGAGGGTTCCAACACCGCCCCAGGTCGTTGGAACCCTCCATTGTCGTTGGAACCCCCACTAGGGCTCGCGTTCGCAGCCTTTGATGTGGTCGTTGACCATGCCCATTGCCTGCATAAAGGCGTACATGGTGGTGGGGCCCACGAAGCTCCAGCCGCGCTGCTTCAAGTCGGTCGACATCCCCACAGATTCGGGGCAGGTGGCCAAAAGTTCGCCTTCGACCATCAGCCGGGTGGTACGCGTGGGGCGATACTGCGACACATAGGCGTACAGCGACCCGAACTCCTCGCGCAGCTCCAGCGCTCGCCCGGCGTTGTTGATGGTGCTGTGGATCTTGCCGCGATGGCGCACGATGCCAGCATCGCCCAGCAGTCGGGCCACATCACCCTCGTCGTACGCGGCCACGGTCTCCAGATGGAAGTTGTCAAACGCGACACGAAAGTTCTCCCGCTTGCGCAGGATCGTCAGCCACGACAGGCCCGACTGGAAGCCCTCCAAACAGAACTTCTCGAACAGGCGCACATCTCCCGTGACCTCATGGCCCCACTCGTTGTCGTGGTAGGCGACGTACAGCGGATCGTCGCCACACCACCAACACCTGGTCACACCGTCCGCACCCACCCGCAACCGCTCGCTCGCCATTTACCCAACGTACCAACGACGCTTGACATTGCGAGCGGCGTGCGTCGTCGGCAATGATCACCGGCGTGATTCACCACTATCTCGCCGCCCGTGCGGAACTCGACGCCCCCGGTTCACCCTTCGCCACCACTACCGAAATTATTCGTGGGGTGCCGCTGAAGGTGTATGCCGCGAGCCCGCCCACCATGCGAGTGGTGTGGGAGGAATCGGCTGCCCATGGCCCGAAGGACTACCTGGTCTACGAAGACGAGCGGTATACCTACGACGAGATTCACGCACAGGTGCGCAAGCTGGCCGCACACTTGGTTGCCAACGGCGTGCACCCCGGGAGCCGGGTGGCCATCGCCATGCGCAACTACTCGGAATGGGTAGTGGCCTATTGGGCCACCGTGTGCGTGGGTGCTGCGGCCGTTGGGATGAACGCGTGGTGGACGGCACCCGAGATGGAGTACGCGTTCAACGACAGCGAGCCCGTCGTACTCATCGCCGATGATGAGCGCCTTGAGCGCCTTGGCCACATGCCCGAGCAGCGCCCGATGCACATCATCTCGGTGCGCACCGAGCGCTCTGCCCCCGGCGGCGTCACGACGTGGGCCGAAGTGATGGCTGCCGACGACCCGGGCACGCTGCCCGAGGTTGCCATCGATCCCGACGACGATGCGACCATTTTCTATACGTCCGGTACAACTGGCTTCCCGAAGGGTGCGCAGCTGACCCACCGCGGTTCGGTGCACAACATTTTGAACCTCATGGCGATGGGCGCGACCACCATCCTGGCCGAAACGAAGGCCATCGCCGCCGGCGATGTCCCCGCACCCACCAACGTTCCCGCTGCGCCCGCGCAGCCGGTGTTCATGGCGCCGACCCCGCTGTTCCACGTCACCGCCTGCAACTGCCTGCTACACCCCGCCACCATCGCCGGCGGCCGACTGATCCTTACCTACAAGTGGGACCCGGGCCGAGCGCTGGAGCTGATCGAGCGCGAGGGCGTCACCAACTTCAGCGGCGTGCCAACGATGAGCCGCGAGTTGCTGATGCACCCCGATTGGGAGAAGCGCAACACGTCCACGCTGTCCGGCATGGGCGGCGGCGGCTCAGCCTTGCAACCGGACCTCGTGGGCAAGATCGCTGGTGCCTTGAAGAACGGCCAGCCGGCCACCGGCTACGGCATGACCGAGACGTGCGGCATCATCACTGCCAACTCATCGCGCTGGTTTATTGCCAAGCCCGCTTCGTGCGGCCCCATCGTGCCCACGCTGGAGGCCAAGCTCGTTGACGAGGAGGGCAACGATTTGCCCGCGCATGCCTCGACGCGAGGTGTGCTATGTGTCCGTGGCGCCGTCGTGATCAAGGGCTACCTCAACCGCCCGGAAGCCACCAACGACAGCATCCACGACGGCTGGCTCAACACCGGCGACATCGCACTCATCGATGATGACGGGTTCGTCTTCATCGTCGATCGCGCCAAGGACATGGTGCTTCGTGGTGGCGAGAACGTCTTTTGCAGCGAAGTCGAAACGGCCATTTATCACCACGAAGCCATCGCCGAGGCCGCCGTCTTCGGCATCCCTGACGAGCGCCTCGGCGAGGAGGTGGCCGCCGTCATCGTGCTGCGCGAGGGTCACAGCCTCACGCAACCGGAGCTGGCCGAATTTCTTTCCGTCAGCCTGGCCAAGCACAAGATCCCCGCAACCGTATGGTTCCGCAACGAGCCGATTCCGCGCAACGCCAGCGGCAAGTTCCTGAAGCGCGAACTGCGAAAAGAGCTAGTCGGCGAATGAGCCACGCCGGTCTGACGACGCTGGACGGATCCGGTCGTTGCGCATCTACAGTCTCATTCATGACACTTGATGACTATGACGCTTAACGACAAGGAGATGGGTGGTTTCGCTGAGCTGGCACGGTCGCGCCGCACCAGCATGGTGGTCGACAAGGAACTGGCCGTACCGCGTGCCATCGTCGAGCAGCTGTGCGAGCTGGCACAGTGGGCCCCGAACCACAAGCGCACCTGGCCGTGGCGTTTCGCCGTTGCCGAGGGCAACGGACGCGCTCGTCTCGGCAACACCATCGCCGACGCCATGGAATTGCATGGCGATCCGTCGGAGAAGATCGCCAAGGCGCGCACCAAGTATCTGCGTACTCCGTCCGTCTTGGTCGTTGGTGCGGCAGCCGGCGACAGCGACACTCGAACCGAAGAGAACCGCGACGCTGTTGCTGCGGGCGTACAGAACATCCTGCTGGCGGCCACCTCGATTGGTCTGGCCAGCTTCTGGAGTTCGTGTCCGCGAGGCGCGAACGACGCCGTCGTCGAACTCTGCGATTTCGAGCCCGACACCCACGTCGCCGCGCTCATCTACCTTGGCTGGGCTACTGAGACCGCCGTTGCTCCTGAGCGCCCACCGATGACGCTTCACCTTGTTGACTGACAAAATCGTTGACTAGCTGGCCCTCTCGACGGCCTTCGCGGCAAGCGCGCGGGCACTTGCCTTGTCCGGGGTGGTCACGCCGAAGTAGCCGTTCCTGACGCGCACAATCACCTCATAGTGGTCGTCGCCACGGGCCACGCCAATGGCCTCCTCGCCGAGATCATCGAACTTGTCGATCTCCTGCGCTGTGGTGACTGGATGGTCGAAGTCGTCAGCCGATGCCGCCTGCACGATGACTTGATAGTCGTTGCCTCCCGCACGTACGTCGTACCCGCAGGTGTCTTCGCCCAGCAGGCTGAACGCAGTCAGCGTGCCCGTCGAAACGCCAGCAATCGTGACGGATCGAAAGTCGGTGTCGACCAACGCCGTGCACGGGTCGCCGTTGAAAAGTGTCCCGGGTGCGATTGTCGCGGTGTTGTCAGGCGGCACCGTGTCGGGCTGCACCGGCAGCAACGTGCCCGCATCGCTCACCAGCGGAACCGCGCCGACCGTGTCGGGCGGCTGGACGTTCGTGCCGCTGCACGCCACCAGCATCGCTGCTGACGACAGCAGCGCGATCACGTATCGGGCCGCGTGCACGGAGGTCAGCGGCCCGGTTGGTAGACGCCGAACACGTCGCGCAGCGCATCGCTGACTTCGCCAAGCGTTGCGTCGGCGCGCAGGGCTTCCTTCATCGGATACAGCAGGTTCCCCGTGCCGCGGGCCACTTCCGAAATGGCGGCAAGCCGAGCCGCCACCAGCTCCTGATCGCGGTTCGCCTTGTACGCCTTCAGACTGGCCAGCTGGCCCTGCTCGAGGGAAGGATCGCTGGGCGCGATCACGAACTCGGGCTCGTTGTCCACCGTGAACTTGTTGAGGCCGACGATCACGCGCTCATCGTTGTCGATGCTCTTCGTGTACTCATACGCAGCCTGCTCGATTTCATCTTGCTGAAACCCGCGCTCGATGCCTTCGACGGCGCCGCCCATCTCGTCGATGCGGGCGATGTACTCCCATGCCAAGCGCTCGATCTCGTCAGTCAGCGTCTCCACGAAGTAGCTACCGGCCAGCGGGTCGGGCGTGTCGGCGATGCCGCTCTCGTAGCCGATGATCTGCTGCGTACGCAGGGCGATACGAGCGGCGCGTTCGGTGGGCAGGCTCAGCGCCTCGTCGTAGCCGTTGGTGTGCAGGCTCTGCGTGCCACCCATGACGGCCGCCATCGACTGCACGGCCACGCGCACGATGTTGTTCTCCGGCTGCTGCGCGGTCAGTGTGCTGCCGCCCACCTGCGCATGAAACCGCAGCAGCTTGCTCGACTCTTTCTTCGCGCCGTAGCGGTCGGTCATCAGCTTGTACCAAATGCGCCGTGAGGCACGGAACTTCGCGACCTCTTCGAAGAAGTTGTTGTGTGCGTTCCAAAAGAAGCTGAGGCGCGGTGCAAATGCATCAACATCAAGGCCTGCGGCAATCGCCGCGTCGACATACGCGATGCCGTTGGCAATTGTGAACGCGATCTCCTGCACAGCCGTGCTGCCGGCCTCGCGGATGTGGTAGCCGGAGATGCTGATGGTGTTCCACTTCGGTACATGCTGCGCGCAGTACTCGAAGATGTTGGTGATGATCCGCATGGAGGGCTTGGGCGGATAGATGTACGTACCGCGAGCGATGTACTCCTTGAGCAAGTCGTTCTGAATCGTGCCGCTGATTGCGCTGGCGGGCACTCCCTGCTCCTCGGCCACCAACTCGTACATCAGCAACAGAATTGCCCCGGTGGAGTTGATGGTCATGCTGGTGCTGACCTTGTCCAACGGCAGGTCGGCCAGCAGCTGACGCATGTCGGCCATGCATGAGATGGCGACACCGACCTTGCCAACTTCGCCCTCCGCACGCGGGTGGTCGCTGTCGTAACCCATCTGCGTTGGTAGGTCGAAGGCACAGCTGAGACCGGTCTGGCCCGCCTCCAGGAGGAACTTGAACCGTTCGTTGGTACTGGCTGCGGTGCCGAACCCCGCGTATTGGCGCATCGTCCACAACTTGCCGCGGTACATCGTGGGGTACACGCCGCGCGTGTAGGGCGGCTTGCCTGGGGCACCCAGCTGCGTCGCCGGGTCCCAGCCCGCCAGGTCGGAGGCGTCGTACAGTGCCTTCACGGGAATGCCCGAATCCGTCTGGATACCGGAGCCAGTCGTCTGCTCATCACTCATCGCTCCAGAGCCTAAGTCGCGCGGGCAACGCGTGGCCCATTCGACGCCCCCACCCCCGTCTGGTCGGCTCACACCCACACTGGATGTAGATCTCCTCCGACCAGAACGGTCAGCGGGCGGCGATGAGGGCGACCTCCATCTTCCACTCGGGCCGTGCGAGCGCAGACACCGTCACCAGTGTGCTCGCTGCTCGGTGGCCGCCGAGTGAGCGATCGCGGGCAACCATCACCGCGGGCAGCGCCGCAAGCTGGTCGACGACGACGTAGGTGGTCACGCTCACCACGTCCGATGCCTCGAACTCTGCCTCGTGGAGGATCGCGAGCAAATTCGCCCACACGACCTCAGCTTGCGCCTCGATCGTTGCCGGCACCGTCCCGTCGACCTGCGTTGGCACGACGCCACTTGTGTGCAGCCACCGCGACACATGTTCCGTCACGATGGCGTGTGCGTAGTTTGCTGCCGGCGCGGCGATGGAGGGAGGGGCGACGATGCGGTTCATACCGTCGATGTTGTCACCTGTCCGCCATCCGAGTGGGAACTCCCATCCCGGGGTGCGAGTACCCACTCGGATGGCGGACGTGCACTCGCACCGGACGGCTGGCACTCGCATAGTCTGTGACCATGACCGTTACCGACACAGGCGTTCGCACGATCGATGGCATTGAGTTGACCCCGAAGGCCGTCAGCCTGGAACTGCCCGCCCCGTTCGCCACGGTGGAAGACGAGCGACTGCATCGCAAGCAGAAGCTGGCGGGCGCGCTGCGCATCTTCGGGCGCGTCGGCTTTGGCGAAGGCGTGGCCGGACACATCACCGTGCGCGACCCCGAGTTCCCCGAGTACTTCTGGGTCAACCCATTCGCCGTCAGCTTTCGCCACATCTGCGTCAGCGACCTGATCCTCGTCGACCACGACGGCAACGTCATCTACGGCACTCGCCCGGTCAACCGCGCCGCGTTCGTCATCCACTCGGCCGTACACGAGGCCCGGCCCGACGTGATCGCCGCTGCGCACAGCCACAGCATCCACGGCAAGGCGTTCAGCTCGCTCGGCATTCCGCTGGCACCACTCACGCAGGATTCGTGCATCTTCTACGAAGACCACGTGGTCGTCACCGCCCAGCGCGGCCGCGTGCAGTTCGGCGTGGAAGACGGCCGCGAGTTGGTCGCTCAGTTCCCTACTGGCAAGGCCGCCATTCACCAGAACCACGGCCTGTTCACCGTCGGCGGCTCCGTCGATGAAGCGGCATTCTGGTTCCTCAGCATGGACCGCACCTGCCAGGCGCAGCTGCTCGCCATGGCCGCCGGCACGCCCCAGCCCATCCCCCACGAGGACGCCACGTACACCCGCGAGCAGACGGCGTCACCGATCGCCGGCTGGCTCAGCTTCCAGCCGTTGTGGCAGGAAATCTGCCGCACCGATCCCGACCTGTTCGACTGATCCCGGTCGAACAGATTCCAGCCGTCCAGCAGCGTCGCGGCATGTAACGACGCGTATGCGTACGCCCACAGAGTTCGTTCGCACCACCTCACCTGAGGCGTTGTTTGCCATCGCCGGCATCTCGCAATACACGGGTGCTGTCGTGGCGGTGAACCTGTTTGAAGAGGTTCGCCCGGCGACGGTGGCGTGGCTGCGAGTGTCATCGGCTGCGCTGCTCTTGATTGCCGTCTCATGGCGGCAGGTGCGATCGCACTGGACACGCGCCGAGCTGACGAGCGCAGCCTTCTTCGGTAGTGCGACCGCGTTCATGAACCTCTTCTTCTACCTCGCGCTCGATCGCCTGCCGTTGGGGAAGAGCGTCGTGATCGAGTTCATCGGGCCTATCGCAGTCGCCGCGGTTTACACCCGCAGTGCACGAAACTCCGCCGCCCTCATGATGGCCGCGATCGGGGTAGCGACGCTGTCGGGCGTTGAGCTGGGCGGCGAACCGTGGGGCATCGCGTTCATCTTTGCCGCCTCCGCGCTGTGGGCGGTCTACATCATCCTTGGCCGACGCGTCGCCCACCTCGATCGGGGCATGGCCGGCCTTGGCGTCGGCTTGGCAATCGGTTCGCTCGCCATCTTGCCCTTCGGCATCGGCGGCAGCGCTGTGGTCGTTGGCGACAGTCGGCTGCTGCTGCTGTGCGTCGCCGTCGGCGCACTGTCGTCGGCGATTGGGTACGGCATCGACCAAGTGGTGCTGCGCCGAATTCCGGTCCGGCGGTTCGCCGTGCTGCTGGCGCTACTGCCGGTGTCGGCAATGATCCTGGGCTACGTGGCGTTGAGTCAAACCCCGTCTGCGCTCGACCTTCTGGGTGCTGCCCTCGTCATCGTCGGCGTGCTCATCCAAGAACGCGAAGAACTGAGCCCACCGCTCGACCAAGTCTCGGAGTAGCCAGATTCTGAGTCACGTCAGCTCGTGTGTGGCCGCCACGGGCAACAGTTCGGCGATGAGTGCACGTACCCGCCGGTCGAGTTCGTCTCGGATGGCACGGACAGCAGCGACGCCCTGGCCGGCGGGATCGTCGAGCTTCCAGTCGAGGTAGCGCTTGCCGGGGTAGAACGGGCACTCGTCGCCACACCCCATCGTGATGACAATGTCGGATGCTTCTACAGCGGCGTCGGTCAGTTTCTTCGGCGTCGCCCCGCTCGATGCAAGGTCGATGCCGATCTCACGCATTGCCTCAACCACAGCGGGGTTGATCGTGTCTGCCGGGGCAGTGCCAGCAGACCGCACAACGATTCTCTGGCCGGCGTGGAGGGCCAGCAGTGCAGCGGCCATTTGCGACCGACCGGCGTTGTGCACGCAGACGAACAGCACTTCCGGAACCTGACGAACGTCAGACATCGGTGGACTCCTCAACAGAATTGGGGTAGATGAAGCGGATCAACGCGAACGCGAGCAACGCGCCAACTAGTTGCATCAGCACAAACATCGGCGCCGAGGACGGCTTGATGCCGGCGAAGCTGTCGGACAACATGCGCGCCACCGTGACGGCCGGGTTGGCGAAGCTGGTGGAGGAGGTGAACCAATACGCGCTGCCGATCCACGCAGCGACAGCGAACGGCACCGCCGATGCGCGTCCGGTACGGACGCAACCGTGGATCACCAGCAGCAACCCGATGGTGGCGACGACCTCCGAGAGCCATAGCGCACCGGACGACCGGACATGGGTGGAAAGGTTGATCGCCGGAAGCTCGAACATCACGTTGGCGACCATTGCGCCCACGCAACCACCCACTACCTGGGCACCGATGTACAGCGCAGCGTCGCGGGTGGACATTGAACCGAACAACCGGTCGACAAGCGTGACCACCGGGTTGAAGTGCGCACCCGAGACCATCGCAAATATGAGAATCAACCCGACGAGCGCGCCGGCAGTCGCGAACGCGTTCTCCAGAAGCTGAAGGCCGACGTCGTTGGGTGACAAGCGCTGCGCCATGATGCCAGAGCCGAGCACCGCGATGATGAGCAACGCGGTGCCAACGGCTTCGGCTACCAGGCGTCGGGCCAGCGCAGGACGAAGGTCGCCGGACGTCATTACTGAATGCCGTTCAGCAGCACTGCGAGGTCGCGGCCGGCGCTGTGTCATGGCAGGGCTCGCCGCCCTCGGCCCAACCGCTGGAGGTGTCGCTGACCCCGCACGACATCGACGGGGCATCGGCCTTCACGTAGTAGAACTCCCAGTCGTTCTCGGGCCCCTTCACCCAGGTCTTGTCCTGGACGGCGAAGCAGCACGACACGTCTTCCTGGATCTCCTGCTCCATGCCGAGCTCGTTGGCGAGGTCGATCATCGCGCCGACGGCCTCAACATCGTCGACCTCGACGCCGATGTGGTTCAGCGAGCCAGGCTCGCCCAGACCAGTGAACAACACCAGCTTCAGCGGAGGGTCGACGATCGCAAAGTTGGCGTAGCCCTCGCGGATCTTCGCAGGCTCGGTGCCGAACAGCTTTGTGTAGAACGCGATGGACGCCTCGAGATCGGCAACATTGAGGGCGAGCTGCACACGGGACATGTTGGATTTCCTCCTTGGAACGACGGCAACACTAGATTGATACTCGTCGATGCACAGACCGTACCAACTAGATCGACACATGTCAATGTACTGCATGAGAACTTTGGTACCATGCCACCCATGGCTCCGCCTCAGACCGCTGTCCTCGACCCGATTGCCTGCTGCGCCCCCGTTCGTATCGACATGCTCGACGAAACGCAGGCTGCAGTGCTGGCGGGCTCGTTCGCTGCACTCTCCGACCCAATCCGCCTGCGCCTGCTGAGCTACATCGCCTCCGCCGAAGCCGACGAGGTCTGTGCGTGTGAGCTCACCGAGCCCTCCGGGCGCTCGCAGCCCACCGTCAGTCACCACATGAAGATCCTCGTCGAGGCAGGTTTGGTCGAGCGCGAGAAGCGCGGTCTGTGGGTCTGGTACCGGCTGGTGCCGTCTCGCCTTGACGCACTGCGCTCAGTCCTCGGCTAGCCAGTGCGAGGGCGACGGCCCTAGGCGGTAGGGGTGATGCCCAGCGAAGCCGCGACGTTGGGACGGCGCAACTTCCACACGAAGCCGTCGTACAGGATGTGCAGCGCGCCGAAGAAGAGAATCGCAAAGGCATACATACGACCGTTGAACGGCAGCGCAGTACCGATGACGATTGCGGCGATGAGCCCGAAGTAGAGCGCATA